>SKWJ01000469.1 GCA_007128995.1 Paracoccaceae bacterium | reverse complement strand
CGATATCATAGGCACGTTCGCCATCAACCTTGACGGCAGAAAACTGTGGTGGAACCTGCTGTATCTCACCCCGGAACGGGGCCAGTGCAGACAATATGGCTGTGTCGTCAGGTCGGTCGTCAGAATTGGCAATCACCTCTCCTTCGGCATCATCCGTGGTCGTGGCCTGCCCAAGGCGAACAAGGAAACGGTAGCATTTCAGGGCATCCGTTATGTAGGGTACTGTCTTGGTTGCCTCTCCCAGTGCCACGGCAAGCACGCCCGTCGCCGCCGGGTCCAGCGTGCCCGCATGGCCCGCCTTCTGCGCCTGAAATGCCCAGCGCACCTTATTGACAACAGCAGTCGAGGTAATCCCCGCTGGCTTATCAACCACCAGCCAGCCCGAGATGGCGCGGCCCTTGCGCTTGCGTCCCATGTCTGCCCTTTCGAAATCGTTTCGGCCTGCTAATTGCTGACGGCGCTGGCGTCAACAACCTTGCCCACAATCGGCCCGAGAAGGGTTCCCCAGTCCGAGCGCCGCAGTCCGGGGGCATGCAATCGCGACACATTTCCATCAATATACAAGGCTTGCGGCATGCCCAGATAATCCCTGAAGAAGCGGGCAAATTCATGGAAATTCACCGGACTGTCAGAAATGGCAAAGACAGCGCGCTGACCATCAGCTGCGACACCGACACCATTGCGGATCAGGCGCGAGTCCGAGTCTTCAATGAACCTTGGGTGATAGGCACCATCAATGATCAGCATCGGTCCCGATTGCGACGCATAGCGGCATTCCGGCGTGTCAGCCGCAAAGGCCCGTGTTTCAACCAGAGTGAACCGATTGTCGGATATGCAGAAAACGCCATTTGGCAGAAGGCCGAAATTTCCCGGACCTTCCCGGGTCACGAGGCTGGAAATCTCTTGGCCATTTTCCACGAACAGGCCAACAGGGCTGCGATTTGGGTGATACATGCTGGCATTCATCGCAAAAGCGAGTTTCTTCCCATCGCGGGCAAGCGCGTCATCTATGGTGCGGAAATTCCCATAGACCTGCGTCTCGTTCGCGTAGAGGAACAGCCGGATGTCATCATCGGCTCTGGCGGTGCAATAGGTAAAGTTCTGATCGCGGTATTGCGTGCGCTGACACTCCGCAACTGCAGGGGGTGCGCCCAGCATGACGGTGAGCGCGATCACCAGCTTATACGCTGTCCGCATCATCCTCTGGCCCTGCCGCGATATCGCGTTGCACACGCGCATCCTGAAACAGGCGGCGCGTCTCGTCCATCCGCTCGAAACTCTCGTCGATCTGAAAGCGCAGATCCGGGGCATATTTCAACGTCAGTTCGCGTGAAATCTGCTGACGCAGCTCTGCCTTGTTGCGCCGCAGCGCCAGCAGCGCGTCCTTCTGGCCCTCGCCGCCAAGAGGCATGACATAGGCTGTGGCAACCTTCAGATCCGGCGATGTGCGCACTTCGCTGACAGTGATGGGAACCCGTGACAGGGCATCATCATGCACATCTCCGCGCGCGAGCACATCGGACAGGGTACGGCGGATCAGTTCGCCCACGCGAAGCTGACGCTGAGACGGCCCGCGGCCGGTATCGAAACGTTTCTTTCCCATTGCTGTCCCATATGGCAATCCGTGTCGTCACGCAACGAGGCTTTGCCATTTTAGGCATGCGAAGCTAAGGAAGCGCAGAAATGTGACTGCATGGATGCGGGAGAAAACAATGGTCAGAGTGGCAGTGATGGGGCCTTCCGGGCGGATGGGGCGGATGCTGGTGCGTCAGGTGGACGAGAGTGATCTTGCCACACTCTCTGCAGTGGTCGAGCGCAGCGGCCATGACTGGATAGATCAGGATCTTGGCCGCATGATGGGTGGCACCGAACGCGGTCTGGCCGTGGGTGACAATATCGACGCCGCACTTGCACAGTCGGATGCGATCATCGACTTCACTGCTCCGCATGTGTCGGTTGCTCTCGCACAAAAAGCCGCGCAAGCGGGGGTCGCCCATGTCATCGGCACGACAGGGTTTTCAGATGCAAATCTGAGCTTGATTGCGCAGGCGGCCAGGACCGGGCGTATTGTCCGAGCCGGGAATATGAGCCTTGGCGTCAATCTTCTGGTGACCCTGACACGGCAAGTCGCGGCGGTGCTGGGAACGGAATATGACATAGAAATCGTCGAGGCGCATCATCGCCACAAGGTCGATGCACCCTCTGGCACTGCCCTGATGCTGGGCGCGGCCGCAGCCGAGGGCCGTGGCGTGACATTGGCCGATGTCGCTGATCGGGGACGCGATGGCATGACCGGTGCCCGATCCACAGGCGCAATCGGATTCCATGCCCTGCGCGGCGGCGATTATATTGGCGAGCATGATGTGATCTTTGCGGGCGAGGGCGAACGCATCGTCCTGCGACATGTCGCGTCTGATCGGTCGCTCTTTGCGCGCGGGGCGCTGCATGCGGCACTCTGGTTGCAGACGCAGGAACCGGGGGAATATACCATGATCGATGTTCTTGGGCTCTGAAACTAATCCGGCTGACTTCTCGTTCCGTATATAGAGAAAATTGAAAGGAGAGACATCATGCGCCGTTTTGCTGCACTGTGTCTTGCGGCCACTCTTATTGCCTCGCCGGTTCTGGCAGATTTTCAACCTGTGCGGGAAGAAGCCAATTTCCGCGCACTGGTTGAGGGTCGTGAACTGACGCGCTTCGGGGTTCGTCTGCAGGTTCTGCCACAGGGTGAGATATCCGGTCGCGGGTTTGGAATGCGCGTTGGGGGCGAATGGGAATGGCGGAACGGCTATTTCTGCAGGACGCTGGAATTCGGACAGTCAGGTGATCCCTATAATTGCCAGCTTGTCCTGCGCAACGGAAACACGCTACGCTTCATCTCGGATCAGGGGCAGGGTGATCAGGCCGATCTGCGCTTGCGCTGAACAAGAGGGCCCGGCGTGAACAGATTACGCCCGCCTCTGACGCGGAGGGGGTGGGCATATGCCAACACGGCGTGAGGATTGGACGACAGACATCCATGATGGCGTGACGGCCTATAGCATGGCTGGATCGGGCCCCGCCGTGTTGATGCTTCATGGTTTTCCTCAGAGCCGTGCCATGTGGTATCCGATCGCGGCCGAACTGATTGCATATCACACTGTTGTTCTTGCGGATTTGCGCGGATATGGCGAGTCACAGAAACCCGACCAGAACCGCCCGCAAGACTGCGCCGCCTACAGCTTCCGCGCCATGGCCGATGACCTGTTGACGCTGATGCGTGATATCGGGTTTGACAGGTTTCATCTGGTGGGCCACGATCGGGGTGCGCGTGTTGCGCACCGGATGGCGCTGGATGCGCCACAGCGGATTGCCAGCGTCACGCTGATGGACATTGTGCCGACCCATCTCTTGCTTACGGAACTTTCACATCAGGTCGCGCAGAGCTACTTTCACTGGTTCTTTCTCTCGCAGCCCTATCCCTTTCCCGAACGGCTGATCGCAAGCGATCCGGATTATTTCTTTGAAGCCTGCCTGTTGGGGTGGGGTGGTGCGCGGCTAGAGGATTTTTCGGCCAGCCAACTTGCAACCTATCGCACGGCTTGGCGCAGACCCGAGACGATTTTCGGCATGTGCCAAGATTATCGGGCCACGCTCAAACACGATCTGACGGCCGATATGCAGGACTTGGAACGTCGGGCGGAATGTCCTGCACTGGTGCTATACGGGGCTGATGGAGCAATGGCACAGCATTACGATGTCCCGGCAAGCTGGGCTGACAGGCTTTCAGATATGCGGTCATCTACCATTCCCGGCGGTCATTTTTTCCCCGATACTGCCCCAAAGGCGACGGCAGAGGCCCTGATTTCTTTCCTGAGTAGATGCAGCTGAAAGCCGTGGCAGGCCGCGTCGCATT
>SKWJ01000002.1 GCA_007128995.1 Paracoccaceae bacterium | reverse complement strand
GCATGCCTTGCGCCGCTATCCGAACGGCGAAGAGCGGTGTATTGCCTGCAAGCTGTGCGAAGCGATCTGCCCCGCGCAGGCGATCACGATAGACGCCGAGCCGCGCGAAGATGGCTCGCGCAGAACCACCCGATACGACATTGACATGACCAAGTGCATCTATTGCGGGTTCTGCCAAGAGGCCTGTCCCGTCGATGCGATTGTCGAGGGTCCGAATTTCGAATTTGCGACGGAAACGCGCGAAGAGCTGTTCTACGACAAGGCGAAATTGCTTGAAAATGGTGAACGGTGGGAAGCTGAAATAGCGCGGAACCTGGAGATCGACGCGCCCTATCGGTGAGGCTGGCGTTGGGGCCAAGGCGCACAAGACACGCAAAACAGAAAAAGGACACCGAGGGACATGGGTGTAGCCGACATCACATTCTACGCATTCGCGATAACCCTGCTGGGCGCCGGTTTTCTGGTGACGGTTGCGCGCAACCCGGTGCATTCCGTGCTCTGGCTGATCCTGACATTCCTTTCCGCCGCGGGCCTGTTCGTGCTGCTGGGTGCAGAGTTTCTGGCGATGCTTCTAATCATTGTTTATGTAGGCGCTGTTGCGGTGTTGTTCCTGTTTGTCGTGATGATGCTGGACGTCGACTTCGCGGCGCTGAAGGGCGAAATGGCGCGCTATTTTCCGATTGCGAGCTTGGTGGGGCTCGTGCTTCTGATGCAGATGGCGTTGCTTTTCGGAACATGGCAAGAAGCGGAAAGTGCACGCAGTCTGCGTCAGGCGCCGACCCCCGATCTGGCAGAGATGCACAATACCAAGGCGTTGGGGATGATCATCTATGATCAGTATTTCCTGCTGTTTCAGATATCCGGTCTGATCCTGCTGGTGGCCATGATTGGTGCGATTGTTCTGACACTACGGCACCGCAAGGATATCAAGCGACAAAATGTGATGGCCCAGATGCACCGCGATCCGGCCAAGGCGATGGAATTGAAGGACGTTAAGCCGGGGCAGGGTCTTGGCTGATAGCGGGAATGGCCCGGTGTGACACAGCGCGCGAGAAAAAGGCGTCGCGATAAAGAAGAATGAGGGACCTTGATGGTTGGACTTGAACATTACCTGACCGTGGCGGCGGCACTGTTCGTCATCGGTATTTTCGGAATATTCCTGAACCGCAAGAACATCATCATTATTCTGATGTCCATTGAGCTCATTCTTCTGTCGGTCAATATCAATCTGGTGGCTTTCTCGTCCTATCTGGGCGATCTCGTGGGTCAGGTCTTTACAATGTTCGTGCTGACGGTCGCCGCCGCCGAGGCCGCAATCGGCCTGGCTATTCTTGTCTGCTTCTTCCGTAATCGTGGCACGATTGACGTGGAAGACGTCAACGTGATGAAAGGCTGATCCGATGGCAGTTACGGTTCTTCTGGCCCCGCTGCTGGGCGCGATTATCGCAGGTCTGTTCTGGCGCGTGATCGGAGAGCGACCTGCCCAGATCGTGGCGACGGCGCTTTTGTTCCTGTCGGCTTTCCTGTCATGGGTGATCTTCCTGTCGCATGACGGGTCGGTGCAACAGATTACACTAATGCGCTGGATTGACAGCGGAAGTCTGGTTGGGGATTGGGCCATCCGGCTGGACCGCTTGACTGCTGTCATGCTGATCGTGATCACGACAGTCTCGGCGCTCGTGCATCTCTACAGTTTCGGATATATGGCGCATGACGACAACTTTCATGAGCACGAAAGCTATCGTCCCCGTTTCTTCGCCTATCTGTCGCTGTTCACCTTTGCCATGCTCATGCTGGTGACAGCAGACAATCTGGTTCAGCTTTTCTTCGGCTGGGAAGGCGTTGGACTGGCATCATATCTGCTGATCGGTTTCTATTTCCGAAAGAAAAGCGCGGGCGCCGCAGCGATGAAAGCATTCATCGTAAACCGGGTTGGTGATATGGGGCTGATCCTTGCGCTGATGGTGATCTATTTCCTTGTCGACTCGATCCAGTATGACGACCTGTTTGCCGCCGCCCCGATGCTCGCTGAAACCACTGTCAGTTTCTTGTGGACGGACTGGAACGCTGCGAATCTGATCGCCTTCCTGCTTTTTGTGGGCGCGATGGGCAAATCTGCGCAACTGTTCCTGCACACATGGCTGCCGGACGCAATGGAAGGGCCGACGCCTGTTTCCGCCCTAATCCATGCGGCGACCATGGTGACGGCAGGGGTGTTCCTTGTCGCGCGCATGTCGCCATTGATGGAATATACGCCCGATGTCATGGCGTTCGTTGTCTTTATCGGGGCAATTACAGCGTTTTTTGCAGCGACTGTTGGTCTGGTTCAGAATGACATCAAGCGCGTGATCGCCTATTCGACCTGCTCACAGCTCGGGTTCATGTTCGTTGCAGCGGGCGTGGGCGTCTATTCTGTCGCGATGTTCCATTTGCTGACACATGCCTTTTTCAAGGCCATGCTGTTTCTGGGCGCAGGGTCCGTCATTCATGGCATGCACCATGAGCAGGACATGCGCAATTACGGTGGGCTGAAAGACAAGATGCCCTATACCTTCTATGCGATGCTGATCGGAACCTTGGCGATCACAGGGGTCGGTATTCCGCTGACGATGATCGGTTTTGCAGGCTTCGTCTCCAAGGATGCGATCATCGAGTCTGTTTACGCATCGGGAACAGGCTATGCATTTGTTATTCTTGTTTTGGCGGCTTTGATGACCAGTTTCTACAGCTGGCGCCTGATGTTCCTGACATTTTGGGGAACAGCGCGCGGCGACAAGCATACGCATGAACACGCCCATGAAAGCCCGGTGGTGATGCTTGTGCCACTGGCGGTGCTTGCGGTTGGATCGGTCCTTTCGGGAATGGTGTTCTACGGTCCATTTTTCGGGTCCACCGATCAGGTGCGTGACTATTTCGGCGCAGCTATTTTCATGGCCGAGGACAATGACCTTGTATCGCAGGCGCATTACGTCCCTGGGTGGGTAAAGGTGTCGCCCTTCATCGCCATGCTGCTGGGCCTGGGTCTCGCATGGCTGTTCTATATCCGCGATACCTCGTTGCCCCGCAAACTGGCCGACACGTTCCCTGGCGCCTATCAGTTTTTGCTCAACAAGTGGTACTTCGATGAAATCTATGACCTCGTTTTCGTCCGGTCCACAAAGTTTATTGGGCGGTTCCTGTGGAAGAAAGGGGATGGCGCGGTGATCGACGGCGGAATTAACGGGCTTGCCATGGGCATCGTGCCATTCTTTACAAAGCTCGCGGGGCGGGCACAGTCAGGTTTTGTCTATCACTACGCCTTTGCGATGGTTCTGGGCATTGTCGTGATCGTAACCTTCGTGACTTTGGCAGGGGGGTCCAACTGATGCTGAACCTTCTGTCGATCATCACCTTCACGCCTGCGATTGCTGCAGCCATTCTGGCCATCTTCCTGCGCGGCGACGACGAAGCGGCCCGGAACAACGCCAAATGGGTGGCGCTGGCAGCGACGCTTGCGACATTTGCAGCTTCTCTTATCCTTTTGATCGGGTTTGACCCGTCAGATACCGGCTTCCAGTTTGTTGAAGAGCATGAGTGGATCATGGGCTTCAACTACAAGATGGGCGTTGACGGTATCTCGATCTTGTTTGTGATGCTGACCACGTTCCTCATGCCGATAACCATCGGGGCGTGCTGGAATGTCACCCACCGCGTGAAGGATTACATGATCGCCTTCCTGCTGCTGGAAACGCTGATGATCGGCGTTTTCACCGCGCTTGATCTGGTTCTCTTCTATCTCTTCTTTGAAGCGGGCCTGATCCCGATGTTCCTGATCATCGGGATCTGGGGCGGCAAGGATCGTATCTACGCAGCATTCAAGTTCTTCCTCTATACCTTCCTCGGGTCCGTGCTCATGCTCGTGG
>SKWJ01000282.1 GCA_007128995.1 Paracoccaceae bacterium | reverse complement strand
AGCATGGCATGCAGGGGGTGACCGGAGATGGCGATGCGGGATTCCAGCGTGTGCAGCGCGCGATGTTCTTCGACCGGATCATGTAGTCTTATCTGTGGCTTCGCCATCCGAGCCTCCATTTTCAGCGTGAATGTGGACCAAGCGGCCGTGGGGCCAGATCTTGGTCAAAGCGCCCGGCCTTCGGTCGCGGTACGTGGGTTGAGTCCCGCATCCGGCAAACGAAGATACATTTCCCATCCATGACCGGCGTCGTCGCTAACCCCGCCCACATCAAGCTCTGCCCCGATCTGCGCGGCAAACGCGGTCATGAGTTCGCGGCCCAGCCCTTCCCTTGCAGTTTCAGGTGCTGGTTCTGTTAGAGAATTACGCACCCAGAGTTCAGCCAAGCCATCTTTCGCACGGATGCCGCATGTCACTTTGGGAGACTGAGAGCCGGTTGATGGGGTCGCGTATTTGATCGCGTTGGTCAACGCTTCGGAGAAAAGCAGGGCCGCGGGAATGATTTTCTCAGCAGGAAGCGATACCGGATCGAATTGACATTCAATATCCAACCCCTGCTTTCCGGGGCTGGCAAGGGCGCGCGTGTCCTGCATAATCCGGTCGAGGAACGAGGTCGCATCGATATTGGAAACGCGGGTTTCCTCGTATAGCATCCGATGGATCGAGGCGAGAGCACGCACACGCGATTGGACGCCTTTCAGGATCAGACGCGCATCAGGGTGCTTGAGCCTGCGAATTTGCAGGTTCAGGATTGACGCGATCAATTGCAGATTGTTCTTCACGCGATGATGAACTTCGCGGAGAAGAACTGTCTTTTCCCGCAGAGCTTCTTCCAGTTCATGCTCGTCGCGTGCAATCAGCCGCGCCATTTTCGAGAAGGTGGAGTCGATTTCCTGCAACTCCGTTGGCGCGCTTTCGGGCAAACGCTGGAAGTCATCCCGATTTCCGAGTGCAAAGCGACGCAGCTGCGAGTTGATCTGTCTGAGATGGCGAACCACAAGGTAATGGATCGACATCATCACCACCCCGACAGAAGCGATCCACATCATCACTGGGAAACCAAACCGGGCGATATCTGGTGCCAAACCGGGGCTTTCCGCGACAGCTTCCCAAGTGCCCAGCACATAAAGTTGACTTGGGGTTAGTTGTGCGACAGTGACGACACGTTCTCTGCCGTCCTCGCCTGTTGCTCTGTAGACGCCGCTTCGCTGCGAGATCAGTGCCTGCAAGCGTTCATGTGGTGGCAGCAGGGCCGCGCCGTCAGTCAGGCCACTACCGGTCAGTATCTCTCCTCGATGATTGAGCAGAACCGCCGCTTTGGGTGCAATATCGGGATCGGGATTGGTCGAAAGCAGATCGAGCATGGTCCGTGAGATCGAGATGGTCAGGCGACCAAGTTGCTCATTTTCGCGGTAGACTGGCCAGCTTGCAACGATCACAGCCTCGCCGGTGACCAAACCGATCTGCTGGAAAGTGAAATAGGGCAACGGCTCAGCCATCGCGCGGTCAAAACCTTCGAGACTGCCCAGGTTCCTCGGCTCCCCGGATGAGACACAGCGCATCGGACCATCTGTTTCAATAAAACCTGCAAATGAAAACAAGCGCGCAGCGGATACGAAATCGGCGAGCATCTCGGAACAGCTTTCCGGTTCCTCCAGAGTTTCCACGACTTGTGACGTGAGCGCGCGCGCCGACTGCATCGCGCTTTCAAGCAGGGCGCGCTGTCCAGTCACGGAATCGATCGTGCGCAAGATCAGCATCGTGTCACTGGTTTCCTTGCGCGCCTTCCAGCTTGCGTGTTCCGAGTAGACGGCAATCAGTCCCAAAGGGGCCAGCGCTAGCGTGAGCAGGATCGCCAGCCGTGTTGCCAGTTTGTTGCTGATCTGTCGTCTTGCCACGGTTTTCTATATCCCCGGTTCTGTCACAGACCCGTGGGTGTTCCTGCCATCACAGTCGAGACTGCGCTGTCCGTTGACATGATCTGCTCTTCAGAGTTCAGATGCAGCATTTCTGCCAATGCATGACGACCGCGGTTGACACGGCTCTTGATCGTTCCGGGTGCGCAGCCGCAGGTTTCGGCCGCTTCATCTATCGAAAACCCCAGAGCACCGACAAGGATGAGCGCTTCCCTTTGTTCTATTGGCAACTGGTTCATGGCGACCATCAGTTCTTGCAATGCCAACCGACCGTCGTGATCTGGTTTGGACGCGAGCTTCGCAGCGAAGGTTCCTTCAGAATCGGCAACCTCCTTTGCGCCCTTGCGCCGCGCAGAGAGAAAGGTGTTGCGCATGATCGTGAACAACCACGCCCGCAAATTTGTACCCGCATGAAATTGGGCAAACTTAGTCCAGGCCTTCAAAACCGTTTCCTGCACCAAATCATCTGCGGCGGACACGTTGCCCGTCAGCCCGCGCGCATATGCGCGTAAACTGGGAAGATGCGTTACGATCTCCTCACGCGGATCCATGGGCACCACATCCGAATTGACGATATTCATTTTTCACCCGGTTTTGCTGCCGCGTCTTTGGCGCGCAATGCATCCAGCAATTGCATGAGGCTGGCCGGGATCTCTTCGGACGCGTCCTTCATATAGAGATGTTTCAGGTTTTCGTCTATCTGCTTTGCGACTTCCGGCGAAACCTCGCCGGCGCGGCGCGTGGGTTTGCTGCTCATATCTCTCACTTGCTCTGGTCCTCACCATCACTAAAGTTGCACGATCACTTTTGTTGCGCAACGACAAGAATTCTTGTTTGCTCACGGAACCAAACCCCGTTGGTTGCGTTTGGTTCCCGACCTTGAGAGATTTTATTCAATCTTGGATCAGATTTCGAAATCCCTCACGACCACAAAAGAAAACATGACAGCCGCCTTGGGAGAACACATGTCAATGTCCTTGCAAATAGCCAAAGAGTTGCCCTTTCTGCGCCGCTACGCCCGGGCCCTGACCGGGTCGCAGACAACGGGTGACCGGTATGCTGCAGCCACTTTGGAAGCGATCCTGGAAGATCGCACACTTCTCGATTCTAACCTGTCTCCCAAGCTGGCATTGTTTCAAGCGTTTCACTCGGTGTGGCAAACGTCTGGCGCGCCGATCGGTTCCGATCAGGTGGAAGGGATTGAAGAGCGTGCGCAATCACTTTTAGCCAGGCTGACACCAAATACACGCGAAGCTTTGTTGCTAAGGGCACTGGAAGAGTTCTCATTTGCAGAAATCGGAGAGATCATCCGCGTCAGCAAAGGCGAAGCGCAGGAGCTTGTCGCGATTGCCTATCACGAAATGTCAAAATCTGTGCAAGGGCGCGTCCAGATTATCGAAGACGAACCGCTGATCGCTCTGGATATCAAGAGCATAGTCAAAGACATGGGCCATCATGTCACCGGTATCGCGCGCACCCACGCAGAAGCGGTCGCCCTCGGGAATCGGGAGCGGCCAGATCTGATCCTCGCCGATATCCATCTCGCCGATGACTCATCGGGTGTGGATGCTGTAATCGAATTGCTGAAGGAATACCCCGATACGCCAGTCATCTTCATCACCGCCTATCCCGAGCGGTTGCTGACCGGCGAGAAGCCAGAGCCTGCTTTCCTGATCCCAAAACCCTTCGATGAAGAGCAGGTACGCTCGGCCGTATCGCAGGCCATGTTCTTTGCCTCCACCCAGACTCTGAGCGCCTGAGCGCAAATTCGACATCTGCCATGATGGTTCAAACCCGGGCAAACTGCCTGGTTTCTTTGCGCAGAAACACCCTGCCAGAACACCTGTTCCAGCTTGACATGGAACCTTTCGCGTCTCTGCGCAGTTCCTTTCGTAATTGTTGCTGGGCAACGCTGAATACGAAGGGAAAAATCATGCTTGGATGGGCTTTGACATTCTTGATCGTTGCGCTGATTGCGGCCGCGTTGGGTT
>SKWJ01000169.1 GCA_007128995.1 Paracoccaceae bacterium | reverse complement strand
GGTGCCATCTTCGGCCATGTCGCGCAGAACGTCTGCCACTGCTTCTGCAAGCGCACTACCTGTTCTGCCGTCAAATCCGAAGGCGCTTGGCAGGCCAGGGTTCAGCCCGGACGCACCCACGGCAAAGGCGCCGCGTTCGGCGAAATAGGCAGCGGTCGCATCAGGTCCGAATACGGCGCGCACCTGCCCGGCGCCCAGCGCGGCGAAGGCTTCGGCAAAGGTATTGAAGGCCTGGATCTGCATGGAAGCCTTGCCGGCATCGACCTGTTGCTGGTTGATTTCGCGGATCAGCGCATCCGCAAACCCCGCGATTTCTGTCCCGACGGGATGACCCGCCAGTTCATCATATCCGGTAACGCCAAGGGGGTTGTCTCGCTCGACCACGATGGCCAGCGCATTTACCGTGTAGGGCACAAGCTGCATGATCTTGGCGCGGTCGGGATTGTAATACATGCCGGTATTGATCATGTCCCAGCGCCGGTTAGCCAGCCCCGGAATCTGGACCTCAAAACCCACATTCATGAATACCGGCTCAAGGCATAGCCGCGCTGCGATTTCGCGGCCCATATCAGGATGCAAACCCTGAAGGTTGCCCGATGTATCGATGAACTGGCGCGGTGGGATGGTCGCGTTGATCGACATTGTCAGCTTGCCCGGTTCGACCGTGGGTAGGTTTTCAGGGCAATCCTGTGCAAAGCTGACCGAAGCCTGAATTGACATCAGCCCTGCGGCCGCCGCCGTGATCAGAAAAGTCCGTGGCGTGTTTTTCATTTGTAGTTACTCCCTGTTGGTTGGGTTTTGGAGGGCAGTTTGGCGCGTCAGATGCGCGGGGCTGTGCACCAGTCGCGGATGATGTCGGTCACCGCCGCGATGGTGCGCAGGTAGTCTGCCACATCGACCCATTCATCGGTGCGGCCATTATGGGTCAGGTCGCCGCATAGCCCACCCAGCCCGACCGTGGGAATCCCGCGCTGGACCATTGGGTTGCGAATGTCGGACGACGTGTGCATCGGGTTGACATGGGGCTGTGTGCCGGTCTGTCGGGCCACTGACGCTGCTGCGCAGCGGTACAGCGCATGGTCGGGGGGGCATTCGGCACCTGTGACGCCGGCAACCCAGTCGATCTGGGGCGGGTTGCGCGAAAGCCATTCGTCATCTGCGCAAGTGGCTTTCAGTGCTTGTTCAATTTCCGCCTGCACGGCATCCAGGGTTTCGCCGGGTGGGAAGGATACCGCGCCGCCAATGGTTGCGGCAGATGCGATCCGGCCCAGTTTCCCGCCCGCGGTACAGGTCAGTTCCGACACCATCAGATTGGTTGACCGCCCCACTGCATCCTGTAGCGCCGGGTGATGCACACGCTCGGCGCGCTGGGCATCCAGCCGTTGCAGGGCAGAAACGAGGATCAGCGCCTTGTCAAGAGGA
Organism: Paracoccaceae bacterium; assembly: GCA_007128995.1. Taxonomy (GTDB): domain Bacteria; phylum Pseudomonadota; class Alphaproteobacteria; order Rhodobacterales; family Rhodobacteraceae; genus Roseinatronobacter. The sequence goes on along the minus strand of SKWJ01000169.1, from coordinate 2,486 downwards.
TTGATGGCAAGATGCGCGAAAGCAGTATGACCAGGTTCGGATGTGGGTGGTAGCTGGCCATTCACGGTGACGCGGAACAGCAACTGCCCCGAGGCAAACGCCTTGATTTCGCCAAGCCCTGCGCCGGATTCGGCGGGATGCAGATACAGTGCAGCATCGGCGGTCACGCCGGCCCGCATTGCAGCAGCCACGCCGCGCGCATGACGCTTGGACGGGGCCGACACCAGAACCACATCGCCCATCGGCACCGCGCAATTGTGCGCTACCTGTTCGATAGCCAGCACGCCTGCCGCAATACCGGCCAGATCATCGGCCACACCCCAGCCATAGATACGCCCGTCCCTCAGCGTTCCGGCGAAAGGCTCAAGGCTCCAGCCGGTTGTATCGGGCACGGGCTCGCTGTCGGGATGGGCAAAAATGAGCAGGCTGCCAAGTTTCGGGTCGCCAGGCAGGCGCGCGATGACATTCACACGCTCGCCGGGTTCCTGCGCCTGCACGGATGCGAACTCCCCCTCGACCGGCACGGCAAGCGGGTCGAAAGGCCGTTCCTCGACCGTGCATCCGCAGGTTTTTAGCCTCTCCGATAGTAGCGCCTGAACTGCGGCTTCGCCCTGCGGTTGCGCTTGTATCAGCTTGCGCAGGAAAGCGATTTCAGGTGTCTGGAAGTCAACGGGGGCCGCGGGTCGTGTATCTGGCGAAAGGGTCATATTTTGCCGCATGCTCCATAATATATTAATTGCAGACACAGTGTATACAATGTAAACTACATAAAATGATTTATCTGACAAGACAAAATCTGGGGTCTCTGTGCCCTTTATCAAAAGCCCGGCCGCAGATGCCTTGCAAATAGGCGGCGCACCGACATACTGGAGTTTATCCCGACCATGATGCGGAAGCGGCCCTTCGTGACATCCGAGCCACCACAACCCCAACCTGAGGCGCAGGTGACAGCCTGGCAGGAGGCGTCTGCACCGCGGGCTGCCCCAAACGACGTTCTTCAGACCGGAAGCGAGCCTGCCAACATGTCAGCGCGGGCCTATCGCGCGCTATCGCAGATGATACGCAACCGTGAACTTGGCGGTGGTGCACCCCTGATCGAACAGCGCGTGGCCCAGCAACTGGGCCTGTCGCGCACGCCCCTGCGCGAAGCCATGCAGCGTCTTGAAGGAGAGGGTCTGCTGATCAAGGCCGCGAATCGGTCCTATACCGTGCGCAAGGTTGAATTGGGGGAATACCTGCAAAGCTTGCGCGTGCGTGAAGTGCTGGAAGCCGAGGCCGCGGCGCTTGCTGCTGGCCGTGTGCTTCCCGGGGCGCTGGCTGGCGTGCGCGCCGAAGTGCTGGCGCTGGAAACGCTTGATCCTTATGACACTGATCGCCACTGGAACTGCGATGACCATGTCCACGACCTTATCATCGATGCCTGCGGCAATCCCGTAATGGCCAAAATTCTGCGCGACTTGCGCACAACAACGCGCCTGTTCGAGATCGCGACCCTTGCCGACCGGCTCGGCCCGGATTCACGCGAACATCTTGCAATCATAGACGCTGTGGCGGCCGGGGACAGCGGTAAGGCGCGCGCCGCTATGGCCGCGCATGCCCGTTCCCTGTTCGATTTCGCCGTCGCGGTGATAGGGTGACTCGCGCCGCCGTCACGGGGCAAGCCCGCAGCAGATCTTGTGAAAACTCAACGAGGATTCCTATTGCGCGCTGAGCTTGGTATCCCTGATCATCACATATAATTCAGGGGATGATCGGGTGCCCAATTATGCTTTTCCAGAATCAGTGGATGAACATTCTAATTCCCTGAAGCTATCTGGGCCTGAAGCTTTGGATCGTCGGGCTCGAGATGGAATGTGTAGAGGCGGTTGACGATCGTGAGCATCAGGTCGCGCATCTCGGCGACATCAATATGTGAGACCTCGATCTAGGGGATGCGCCGACCGTTCGCGTCCACGACATAGACATCTGAATAGTCGCCTGCTTTGGTGATGGGGGTCAGGCCGGCATGCAGCCTTTCCAGCTGTGTATTGCGCACGCACAGCATTGCCATGATCCTGGCGAGATTTGCGGCGACGCGTTTTCCATCCTCGGGTTTCATGAGGTCAGATTAGCGGGTTAGCGGGGTCTGCACCACCAATATCACGGATGACATGCCGCTTCACCGGCATGCCCGCGCCTATTCGCGCAGGACGGCGTAGTCGGCGAGCCAAGCCACGATCCGCGCGCCCTCCGGCAATGCTGCCAATTCAGCCGCCACACGCAGCTGTTCGTCCCGACTGTACTCTACCAACGGCAGACAGGCTCCATTTGGCGAATCAAAACTGCCCCCCGCGCAGGCGGTCAAGAAGATCATTGCGGCTGCGAGGGCGGTTTGCGGCGGCGTCCAGCATCTGGCGCTGGATGGCATGTGTGCGCTCCAGTTGGTCGAGGCGTTCGGCGGCGCGGCCTGCGCGCTCGGCCGTGCGGCGAAGGTTGACGATGAACAG
>SKWJ01000513.1 GCA_007128995.1 Paracoccaceae bacterium | reverse complement strand
CGCGCCCCATCAGCCGCGCCGCAGCTTCCCGCATTGCCTGTAGCCTTTCAAGCTGGAATGCAAGATGCGCCGCCAGTTCGGCCCCGGTCGGGCCTTCCTCTGTCGGGTCTGGCGGCAGCAACAACCTGGATTTGAGATATGCAAGCCATGCTGCCATGACCAAATAATCTGCCGCCAGTTCGATGCGCAATGCGCACGCTTTTTCGACAAATCCAAGATATTGTTCAGCCAGATCCAGTACTGATATGCGCCGCAGATCAACCTTCTGGGTACGAGACAGCGTCAGAAGGAGATCCAGCGGGCCCTCGAACCCATCGACATCCACGATCAGCGCCTCGGCACTGCGGCGCGCGGCTATGCTGTCTTCGCTTTCGAATGCATCTGTCATTAGCCATTCCCGAGGTGGCCGAGACTAGCGCAGATCAGCCGCGATTGTCCATCACGCTCGTGTCGGTTGGCGTTCCCAGTCGCGCAGGCGGGCCACGTAACGGGCAAGAGTGTCGATCTCAAGATTGATGATATCTCCCTGCCGGGTCTCGCCCCAGTTGGTCACCGTTTTCGTGTGTGGAATCAGGTTCACACCGAACTCGGCTCCGTCGACCTCGTTCACGGTCAAAGATGTTCCATTAAGAGCGACCGAACCCTTTGGCGCAATGAATCCCGCCAGATGGTCCGGGACACGAAATTTGAGTCTGGTGCTGTCGCCTTCGTCAACCAGACCCACCACTTCGGCCACGCCGTCGACATGGCCCGAAACAATATGCCCGCCAAGCTCGTCACCCAATCTGAGCGCGCGTTCCAGATTCAGGCGTCTGCCCGGTGTCCATTGGCCAAGATTGGTTTTTGAAACAGTCTCTGCAGAAACCTGAACTTCATACCAGTCCGCGCCCTTCGCGACGACTGTCAGGCAGACCCCATCTGACGCGATCGACGCGCCAAGATCGACTTGCGCCATGTCATAGCCCGTCCTGATGCGCGCGCGCAGGTCGCCCTCCTGGGTCAGGGTCAGCACAGTGCCGATATCGGTGATGATGCCAGTGAACATTTTCGCCTTTCCTGTAACGTGCAGCGCTTTTCGTGACTGAGTGACTTTCTCTTGTCAAAAGCCTCAATCGGTCATCAAACGGCTTACAACAATCGTGACTTCAGGTTTCTTTCCGATCTCTTCCATCACAACCTGCCGAACAACACGACGCAAGCCATCATTGAGCCTGTCATCATCTGCAAGGACCTTGTGACCAGCCCGCGAAATGAAATCTTCGAGTTCGGCTTCGATGATCTCGTTCAGCATCTGGCCATTCTGTCCTTCGCTGCGCAGACCGACAATTTCCGCCCAAGGCGCGCCAAGTGCCTCGTTTTCCTCATCAAGGATCAGCGTTACGAATACATGGCCACCAATGGCGACACGCAGCCTGTCACGGATGACTCCATCCATGGCGCCGATCAAGCGGCTTCCATCAAGATAAACACGACCGGTCGGCACGTCATCCACAAGCACTGGCGTATCGCCGGTCAGATCACATAGTGACCCGTTCGGCACAACGGCTGCAGCCTTGCCACGCGCAAGCGCCAGCTTGGCATGTTCGCGCAGCATGCGGTGTTCACCATGGATCGGGATGACCATGTCCGGCGCGATCAGATCCTGCATTTCCATCAGGTCCGGCCGATTGGCATGGCCCGACACATGGTATCGCCGCGATGCATTGTCGATGACATCCACCCCCATCTCGGACAAGGCATTCACAACACGTCCAACGTCGCGCTCGTTTCCGGGGATTGTCATCGAGGAGAACAGGAACGTGTCCCCTTCTTTCATGTTCAACCCCATATAGTTCCCGCGCGCGAGCTGCGCCGAGGCAGCGCGGCGTTCCCCTTGCGAGCCGGTCACGATCAGAAGCAGGTTTTCGCGTGGGATGTCTCGCGCCGCTTCGGGGCTGATTGTGGCGGGCATGTCGCGCAAAATGCCTGCTTCCGTTGCGACCTGCGTCATCCGCAGCATCGCCCGCCCCATCAGACAAACCGAGCGCCCGGCTTCCTGTGCCGCAGTTGCGAGGGTTTTCAGCCGTGCGACATTCGACGCGAAGGTGGTGGCCACCACCATACCTTTCGACTCGCGCAGCAAGTTGGTGATCGGTTCAATCAGCGTCGTTTCAGAGCGTCCCGGATCCGGATTCATGACGTTGGTACTGTCACAAAGCAGCGCTTTGACACGACTGCGCCCGATTTCAGCCAACAGAGCAGGATCATGCGCCTCTCCGACACCGGGTGTGAGATCCGCTTTGAAGTCCCCGGAATGCACAACACGGCCGACTGGCGTGTCAATGATCAGCCCTGAAGCTTCCGGCAGGGAATGGGCAACCGGGAAGAACTGCACCCGAAACGGGCCCAGTTCAATCTCCTCAGGCAGTTTCTCGACTGTTCTGACCTGCTCGGGGTCCTGCCCCGCATCCGCCATCTTCAGACGTGCAATCCGCGCCGTGAAGTCTCTCGCATAGACAGGAACACGCAACCGATCCCACATCAGACCCAACGCTCCGACATGGTCTTCATGTGCGTGCGTGATCAGAATGGCTTCCAGCCGATCGCGCCGTTCTTCGAGCCAGGAAAGATCCGGAAGGATCAAATCAACGCCCGGACTGGACGCCATGTCCGAAAAGGTCACGCCCAAATCCACAAGGATCAGCCGCTCGCGCCCCTTGGGACCGTAACCGAAGACATAGGCATTCATGCCCACTTCGCCGGCCCCGCCGAGGGGCAAATAAATCAGCCTGTCCTTGCTCATGTCTTCTCCTGCTCACTGAGAGCCTTGTTATAGTCGTGAATCACGCGAAGGCCATGCAATGTCAGATCATCTTCGATCGTGTCAAACAAAGTCTGACCTTGCGCGAAAAGAGGCGCCAAACCGCCTGTTCCGACCACTTTCATGGATCGGCCATACTCTTGCTTTATCCGGGCGGTCAAGCCTTCGATCAAACCGATATACCCCCAGAACACGCCCGACTGGATGCAAGTGATCGTATTCGTACCGATGACCCGGTCGGGCCGAGAGATATCGACATGTGGCAACGCAGCAGCGCCCTGATGCAAAGCCTCGAGCGAGAGGTTGACACCCGGCGCGATGACACCGCCAACATACGCGCCGTCATGAGCAACCACATCAAAATTCGTCGCGGTTCCGAAATCAACGACAACGATGTCGCCGCCATGGCGCTGGAACGCGCCCGCCGCATTGGCCAATCTGTCCGGGCCTGGACGCACCCCTTCTTCGACGCGAGGCTGGACCGGCAACAGGCATTCAGGCTTGCCTACGACAAGCGGTCGGCAATTGAAGTAGCGGTCACATAAAACCCGCAGATTGAACACCACGCGCGGAACAGTCGAGGAAATGATCACATCAGTGATATCAGCATAGATCCCCTGCAGACTCATGAGGCTTGAAAGCCAGACAAAATACTGATCCGCCGTGCGCGTCACTTCGGTTGACGTTCGCCAGGTCGCCGCGAATTGGGTCCCGTCCCATATCGCAAAGACAGTATTCGTGTTGCCACAATCAATTGTCAGAAGCATCGGCCCCCTCGCATTTATCCTCAAGAGAAGTAGACATCCGCCGCCGAAATACTGCGAGTCCCCGACGGACCGCGCAGCAGCAGCGCCCCAGAGGCATCCAGCCCTTCAAAGACACCTTCATAGGTTTCACTGACGGTGCGCGCAATCAAGCTTTGCCCCAGTCGGGCGGCACGGGCCAACCAGGCACGCCGTATCGGAGCGAAACCAAATGTCAGCAACTGCTGCTCCCATCGATGGTAGTTCGGCGCAAGCAGATTGAGGAACTCTTGCGCTGTGGGTGCATGTCCCAGCTCTCCCATCAGACTGACCGGCGCAACAGCGCCCGGCGCTGCCTCGGGCGCGT
>SKWJ01000137.1 GCA_007128995.1 Paracoccaceae bacterium | reverse complement strand
GTTGATCTGTATTGGGGTTGACTGGCGCAAAGCAGCAGCAAAATAGCCGAACAGGTCCTGTGCAAGGCTCTGTTCGATTTGGCGTTGCAGTGCGTCGCGCAGATTCGCGACATCCTCTAACATTGTGTCGGGCGCGTCCACGGAATGCAGTTGCACGACGTGAATGCGCCCCGTTCCCTCGATCATGCGTGTTTCGCCTTCCGCCATCTCGAACACCTCGCCGACAAGATCGCGCGGCAGATCAGGCAGGAAATCCGTGCGCCTTATCCCCTCGAAGCGGGTTGGAACGACTGACAGGTCGGCGTCTTGCGCACCGGACTGAAGCGCTACTTCAAGGGCGATCGCCTGAACGCGAAGGGCCTCAAGCACCTGAGCGTTGCGCCAATCTGTTGTGACCTGTTCGCGGATGTCTTCCAGTGGGCTGGGCGCGGCTGGTAGCCGCTCAACGAATTCAAGAGCAAACAACCCGCCATCATCCAGTACGACAATCTCTGCAAAATCGCCTTCACTAACCGCCTCTGCTGCGTCGCGGAAGCGCTCATAAGCCGCGATCCCGTCGCTCATTCCCGGCCGCCAGTCGATTTCACCAGACTGCATGTCGGTTTCAGCGGCCAATTGCGCCACTGTCGCCCCACCTGCAAGCAGATCTTCATAGAGATCGAAATCGTCCGACAGGACGCGCCGCGCCATGTCGGACAATTGTTCAGCGCGCAATTCTTCGCGCACGTCTTCAAACGAAGTTTCCTGCGCCGCCAGAATCGCATTCATCCGGAAGATCGCAGGCCCAAGTGAGGTTTGGACCGGACCGGCAATTCCGGGTGAATCCAGAGCAAAGACAACATCCGCAGCCGCACCAAGCTGGTCGCGGCTGACATCACCCATATCCGTATCTTCCAGATCCAACCCGCGTTCTGCGACCAAAGACTCGAAAGTCGCTTCGGCTCTATCGATACGCTGACGCGCCTCTTCTGCGCTGTCCATGTCCGGGAAAACCAACCGCTCGACCAATCGCCGCTCGGGCTGAGAAAACTGTGAGCGTCGCGCTTCGAACGCATCACGCAAGATATTCTCATCCACATCCAATGTGTCGATCAGCATGTCCGGCGTCACGAAGGCATATGCGATGCGCTTCCCTTCCGGTTGCATATACTGATCCTGATTTGCGTCATAGAATGCCTGCAGCGCAGCCTGATCCGGGGCGTCGACTGGCGAAGGAAGATTCGACTCCGTCAGTGTTGCCACCGATACCGCGCGCGTCTGAGCCTGAAAGGTAAGAATCGGTGATACAATGCTGTCAGGTGCTGATGCCCCGCTGGTAACCGCAAGCTGCAGAAGAGAGCGCGCGACGTCTTCGCGGATGGAGGTTTCAAATTCGCCCTCATTCATTCCTGCATTCTGAAGCGCAAAGCGATAGGCTTCACGGTCGATCTGGCCGTCCAGCCCCTGAAACGCACCGATCTGAAGGATCTCGCGCTGTACCGTCACATCCCCGGCTGACAGCCCCATCCGTGCCGCTTCGCCATCCAGCACTGCGCCAGTCACAAGCTGTTCTATAACCATCTGATCCAGCCCGAACAGCCGGGCCTGCTCCATCGTGACCGCTTGACCGAACTGACTTTGAAGCGCTCGCATTTCATTCTGAAGGGCACGCGCATATTCATTGGCGGTGATATTTCGATCGCCGACGGTCGCGACATTCTGCGTCCGACCGCCAAAGCCTTCGACCCCAAAACCAAGAAGGCTGAGCGCAAGCAGAGCCATCAGGAAAGCCGCGCCGATATTCTTGGCGCTCATCTTCTTCTTCGGTTGTGTCTTGGACATGCGTCTCTCTTTGTCATTTGCTGGATTAAGTGCCACCAGTCGGTTGCATGTGTGTAAGCAAAGGCGGATGCCGGGGCAAGCGTTCACCGGTCAAGTTTTGCCAAGCGACGTGTGAGTTCTTCTAGTCCGGAACTGTCGGCATTCGCAAAGGCGATGCGCAAGTGCTGCGCGCCATCGTGATATGATGGCGGCCCGAACATCGTTCCGGGCAGAACCAGAATGGCGGCCTGTGTCACGAGGCTTCTTGCCAACGCCTCGGCGCCCGATGCGAATGGATGGGCGACATAGCCGAAATAAGCCCCGCTTCCGCGCAGTTTCCAGCCCGGCAACTGCGCAAAGACAGATTGTAAGACGGCACGTCGGTGCAAGATTTCGGCACGCTCTTGCGCAAGCCAGCCATCAAGATTGCTCAAGCCCCAGAGCGCGGCACGCTGGCCGAGCCCGGTCGGGCATATGGCGACCGTATCGAGGAATTTCTCGATCTGACGCAGGCGCGCTTCGCAGGTAGCAATAGCACCAACGCGGTGGCCAGTCAGCCGATAGGCTTTTGAAAAACTGTAGAGATGGATAAGGACGTCATCCCAGTCAGGGTCTGTGAACAACGAATGTGGCGCTGACGAGACGCTGTGAAAATCTCGGTAGGTTTCATCAACGATCAGGGCGATGTTATTTCGCTTCGCGAGGTCCCGAAAGGCGCAAAACAGTTCTGGCGGATACTCGACTCCTGTCGGGTTATTGGGTGTGACAAGAACAATTGCCCGAGTTCGGGGCGTTATCAGGTGTGCGGCCCTGTCCGGATCAGGCAGCAGATTTGACTCGCATGGCAGGGGCAGGGGGGCGATACCCTGCATCTGTAGCCACATGGCATGGTTGAAATACCATGGAACCGGCAGAATGATATTGTCGCCAGCACTTGCCAGACTGCTTACCGCAGCGCAAAACGCTTGATTGCACCCAGAGGTGATGGCCACTTGTGCGCCGCTGACTTCGCCATCGTATAGCGCCGACATGCGCAGCGCCAGTGCATCGCGCAGCTCGGGAAGGCCAAGAACAGGGCCGTAAAGATGGGTTGCAGGATCATGCAGCATTTCGGCCATTGCCGCACGTAGCTCTTCCGGCGGGGGCAATACCGGCGCGGCCTGGGACAGGTTGAGAAGCGGCATTTCCGGGGAAAAATTAACGCCCTCTAGCCAGCGGCGTGCTTGCATAACGGGTGGCGCGAGGGTGTCGCGCAGGGCAGGAGAAATATGCATGGGCAGGTTTCTTTCATGCAGAACAGTCGGGTTGCGACACGAGCGGAAAGCAGATTGCAGTTGGTCAGTTGACATGGCACATCAGGTTCATGCTGTCTTATCAACATCTCTATCATGCCGGCAATCTGGGCGATGTGCATAAACATGCACTTCTTGCCTGGGTTCTCAGCTACATGACGTCCAAGGAAAAGCCCCTGAGCTATATCGAGACGCATGCCGGCCGGGGGCTTTATGCACTTGATGCACCTGAAGCGCAGAAAACGGGCGAGGCTGCCGCCGGGATCATGCGGCTTGAACAGGCGTTTGCGCCTGACCACCCCTATCTGCGTGTGCTGCAACAAACCCGTATGCGCTCTGGTGCGCAGGCCTATGCAGGCTCACCCCTGATTGCGGCCCAGTTGCTGCGACCTGCAGACCACATCTCTCTGGCGGAATTGCACCCTCAGGAACATGCTGCCCTGACCAAGGCAATGGCGGCCCACAACGCGGCGATCTTCAAACGGGACGGCTTTGAGATGGCTTTGGCGCTCTGCCCGCCAACGCCCAGAAGAGGCGTGCTGATGATAGACCCCTCGTACGAGATCAAGGCGGATTACGAACAGTTGCCGGGTGTGATCTCGACGCTGCACGCGAAGTGGAATGTCGGAGTGATCCTGTTGTGGTATCCTGTTCTTGTATCCTCGGCGCATCAGCAGATGATCGCGACACTTCGGGCGACGCATGCCGATCTGGCCGTTTTCGAGACAAGGTTTCACCCCATCCGAGATGGTCACAGGATGGTCGGTTCAGGGCTTGCGGTACTCAACGCGCCTTGGGGCATGGCGGAAGAAGCAAGTCGCG
>SKWJ01000303.1 GCA_007128995.1 Paracoccaceae bacterium | reverse complement strand
TCTTGAACAACTGGATGCTGGCGCGCGAAGAGGCCTTGGCTCGGGTGCGCGCGCAAACCCGCGTCGGGGCGGCCGAACTGGCAGGGTTTCTTGCCGCACTGAATGCTGCGCGCGAAAATGCAGACCTCTGGACCAGCGCGCATGATATCCAGCGCGCGAAACTGGCCGATCTGCGCGATGGCCTTGCGCGCATTGCCGCCCATGTAGCGCGGGACTGGGACCGGAGCACGGCGCATCCATGGGATGACCTGTGGCGCTGGGGGCAGAGCGCCTTGCCGCTTGAGGGACAGGAAGCGCTGCTCGCGGCGATGCTGGAGCCGCATGGCGCGCTGATCGACGGGCTGGGCGATTGCATGGATGCCGATGAGGATGCGCATTTCGCCATCAATGGCGCGATGCGCGTGGGCGAGTTGCGCGCCATAGTGCAGACGCATTACCGCTGGGCGCTCGGGGTCGACTACACTGCGCCCGCCCAATGCGCCCGCTTCTGGTATGTGTCCGAGGACAAGCTGGAGCCGCGCCTTGGCGAGCGCCATGAAGAGCCCGGCGCCGAGCGCGAATTGCCGCTCGATACCGGACGGCAGGCCGCCGCTCTCTGGCAGGCGTTGCAGGATCAGCCCGATGATCTGCCGGTTGCGTATCTGCTGCTGGCCGCACCAGAGCATCGCCCGATCGTGCGTCGCGCCCAGATCACCGCGCGCCACCCGTTCGCAGAAATCCGCGACAATCTGATCGGTGCCGGGATGCTGCCCATCGACATCCTGCGCTGCAAGCTGGCGTTTTTCGGCGCGACGCGGTTCGATCCGCGCTCGGATCGCTGGGTGCGCATCAGCCTGTTTCAGGGCGCCCCCTATCCTGACGAGATGACCGGGGGGCGGCCATGAAGCATGACCCCAGGGCAGACATGGCGCTAATCCTGTCGCTGTCGGAAATCGCTGCGCTGAGCGCGCGCGCAACACGTGGGGCCGGGCGCAGCTGGGGGGAGGCGGAAGAAGCGGCCGAGGCCGCTTGCTGGCTGGCCCGCGCAGGTCTGGACTGGGCAGGCGCGTTGCTGCAGGTGCTGGACACCCCCGCCGCAAGTGCCGGTTGCGCCTTGCGCGCAGGCATTGCGCTGGGCGATGCCGCGGCGCTTTCCGGAACACCGCCAAGTACGCAGCATACAGTAAACAGCCCTTGCTTCCTGCTGCCTTTCGCTGCGCGCCTCGCCGACCAGACCGGACAACGGATCAGGCTGGCGACAGCGGAACTGCAGGCCGTCCTTGTACCGGGCGCGTGCCCGTTGATCGCTGGTCCCGCGCAAATTGCAGGCCCGGCACAGGTCACCATCACGCCCGACCTGCAGGACTGCTCCCCTTGCCACAACTGGCCGCACACCCATCGCGGAACTGTGCTTGCACCCGAATACGCGCGCCTGATGCAACTCATGACGGCCTTCACCGTGCCTACATCCGCCCATTCGCAAGCCGGAGCGGGCGCAAGGGGCGATGACAACGACTGACCCAAGACCCGCACCCAACCCACACAAACAGGGAGACTGACCCATGAAGAGAACACTGATTGCCACAGCCTTTGCAGGCCTTGCCCTGCCCACAGCGGCGCTTGCTGATTGCGGACGCGTATCCGTTGCGGAAATGAACTGGGCCTCGGGCCAGATCATCACCCGGATCACCGAATTCCTGATGACACAAGGCTATGGCTGCGAGGTCACGATCGTGCCATCGGCCACCACCACGGCCATCACCTCGCTGGCTGAAAACAATGAACCCGATGTGGTTCCGGAACTCTGGGTCAACTCGGCCCCGGCCTATTTCCGGCTTGAAGCCGAAGGGCGGCTGGTCAAGGCGGCGGATGTCTTTGCCGAAGGTGGCAGCGAGAACTGGTGGGTGCCTGATTACCTGGTCGAGGAACACCCGGAACTGGCCACAATCGAGGGTATTCTGGCCAATCCCGAACTGGTCGGCGGGCGCTTCCACAACTGCCCGGATGGCTGGGGCTGCCGGATCGCCAATGATAATCTGGTTATCGCCCACGATTTCGAAGGGGCGGGGATGGAGGTGTTCAACCACGGCTCTGGCGACACACTGCCTGCCTCGATGGCTGCTGCCTACGAGAACCGCGAACCCTGGTTCGGATATTACTGGGGGCCGACCGCCGTACTCGGCCGCTACAGCATGGTCGCAGTCGATATGGGACCACATATCCCCGAGATCCACGAATGCAACCAGACGCAGGATTGCGCCACCCCTGGCATCTCGGCCTATCCTGCAGCGCCAGTGCTGACAGTCGTGACCGCCGATTTCGCCGAGCGCAACCCGGATATCTTCGAGCTGGTCAGCAATATCTCTTTCGGCACGCAGGAACTCAGCAATCTGCTGGCATGGCAGGCAGATAACAGCGCCTCTGCCGAAGAGGCCGCAGTCTATTTCCTGACCACAAGTCAGGAAACATGGATGGGCTGGATCAACGAGGAAGCAACCGAGCGGCTGAGCGCGATCTTCCAGTAAGCGCGAACTGTGGCGGGCATTGCAGACATGTGATGCCCGCCTCTGACACCGGCCCGTCCGAGGAGTGACCGACAATGGCAACCTATGATTTCCTGTTCGACGGGCTTGGACTGCGCGATTGGTGCGACCTGGACGCCACGCCCGGCCCCATGAGCATGGCAGATTTGCTGGCGCGCGGGGCCGGGGCGCAGCCCGAAAAAACATGGGTCCAGTCGCTGTGGGAATTGCCGTTTCCATCGCTGGATGCGCTGAATCAGGCCTGTCCCGCCATCGCGCGCTCGCGCGATCTGACGCGCGGGCTTGAACAGAGCTTTCTGAACATCAAGGACCCTTTGAAAGTGGTGCTGGATCCGATCACCCAGCCCCTCAGCTGGGCGTTGGAATCTGCATTGCATATCTTCACCGCGACGCCGTGGTGGATCATGCTGGCGCTGATGCTGGCGCTGGTCTGGGTCGCGTCACGATCCTGGGCGCTGATGGGGTTTGTCGGCAGCGCATTGGTGTTTCTGCTGTTCGTCGATCACTATACTTTCGCCATGCAGACCATGTCGATCATATTTGTCTGCGCCTTTCTGTGCGTCCTCTTCGGGGTTCCCATAGGCATCGCGATGTCGCGAAGCGACACCATGCAGCGGTTGTCGATACCGGTACTGGACATGCTGCAAACGCTTCCCACATTCGTCTATCTGATCCCGCTGATCTTTCTGTTTTCGGTCACCGAGCCGAAGCTCTATGGGATCGCCATCATCCTTTACGCCATCGTGCCCGTCATCCGGCTGACCGATCTGGGTATCCGGCTGGTGGACAAGGATGTGATCGAGGCCGCCGAGGCCTTCGGCATGACCAGGCATCAGAAACTTGTCAGGGTCCAGATCCCGCTCGCGCTGCCCAATATCATGGCGGGGGTGAACCAGACCATCATGATGAGCCTTGCCATGGTGGTGATCGCCTCGCTGGTATCTGCCCCGGGCCTGGGGGTGCTGGTGTTGCGCGGCATCCGCAATCTGGAACTGGGCGTCGGGCTGATGGCAGGGCTTGGAATCGTTCTGCTGGCGGTCATCCTTGACCGTGTCACGAAAGCGGCTCTGGCGCGGGTCAATGCCGCCGCCAGCGTACCGCGCCATTGATCGGGGAACGGGCATGGACCGGAACGCAAGCATTTCCATCCGCAATCTGTACAAGATTTTCGGCGCCCAGCCCTTGAAGGCGCTGGAACATGTCCGCGCGGGCATGGGCAAGACCGAGTTGATGAACCAGCACCGTCATGTCCTTGGCCTGCGCGACATCAATGTCGAGATGCAGGCGGGCGAAATCACGGTGATCATGGGCTTGTCCGGGTCGGGTAAATCGACATTGATCCGCCATGTGAACCGGTTGATCGAACCGACCGCCGGCGAGATTCTGGTCAACGGCGA
>SKWJ01000074.1 GCA_007128995.1 Paracoccaceae bacterium | reverse complement strand
AGCGAGCGCGTGCTGAAACGCAAGCGTGCCAATGCCGCAAAAAGGGTCGCAACGCACTGCACCTCAGCGCCCCGGGACGACACGCAACCAGGCACGCGGATCACGCGCTCGGAACAAGGCGCTTGATCGCCGCAACATGGGTCGGGCTGGCCGCTGCCGCCGGTTCGGCAAGCGCCTCTGCCATCGCCATCAGGCTGTCAGGCGGGGCAATCCTGTCCACAAGCCCCCAAGCGCAGGCTTCTTCAGCGGTTATCCGCACACCTGCCATAAGGATCATCTTTGCCCGCGCAGGCCCGACAAGCGCCGCTAATCGCGCCGGGTCAGAGGGTTGTGGCAAAAAGCCCAGCTTCATCACCGGATAAAAGAACTTCGCTTCGGGAACACAAAGCCGCAGGTCACAGGCCAGCGCCATGCCAAACGCACCACCGGCCAGGGTTCCATTCAGCGCCGCGATCGTCAGGCAGGGCGCATGGGCCAGACGCCCGGAAAGATCTTCCCACAAGGGCGAAGTGGCAAGCCCCGCGCGCGCCGCGTCCAGATCGGCACCGGCACTGAAGACACGGCCCGCGCCAGTGATTACAAGCACCCGCGCCTGCGCCTGAATGGCGGCATCGACAGCATGACACAATGCCTGCAACATCTCTGCTGTAAGGGAATTGGCCTTATCTGGCCGATCCAGTGTCAGCGTCCAGACGCCTGCCTGCTGCGATGTCCGGATCACGCGACAAGCCCAAGACGACGGCGCAGGCTTTCATCGCGCAGCGACACCTCACGCCCAACCCACTCATCCGCATCCGATGTGCACATCCAGACCAAGGCCCGCGCCGGCCATTCGGGCGGCACATGCGCAGACCAGTCCATCTGGCTGACTGCATTGACACCGCTGGCCTTGATCGTGCGCTGCATATCCGTGGCCACTGTGCCGGGCGAAAGGCTCATGACCCGCACGCCGTGACCGCGCGCCTCGATATCTGCAACACGCGTCAGCATCCATGCACCGGCCTTGGAGCTGCAATAGGCCCCCCACCCTTCCAGCGGGTTATGCGCCGCACCAGAGCCGACAGTGATGATCGTGCCCGTGCCCTGCGCCTGCATGACGGGCAGCGCCGCGCGCAGGCCATGCAGCACACCCTTGAGGTTGATATCGACAAGCATACTGAATTCCTGCGGGTCGATCCGCGACAGCGGCGCGATCGGATCGATCACGCCAGCGTTGTTGATCAGCACATCCAGACGCCCGAATTCGGCCTGCATGCGGGCGACGGCATTTGCCATGTCAGAATAGTCGGCCACATCGCAAGGGATCGGAACTGCCCCGGTTTCCTGCGCCAATGCGTCCAATGCTTTCGTATCGCGTGCCGCTATCCCGAGTTTTGCGCCCCTTTCGGCAAAGGCCAGCGCGGCTTCACGCCCGATCCCCCGGCTTGCCCCCGTAATCAGGACCGCCTTGTCCGACATTTCACTTGTCTCAAACCCCACCCGAGGCTCCTTTTCAGTAGTCACGCTCAAAAAACAGCCCGATCCCGGCGCGGCCCTCGTTGTTGACACGTCCCCGCGCCGTGAGTGAGGATGTCAGATCGATATTGATCGAAACCTCGCTCTTGCCTTGGGGGCTGACTTCGACATCAGTGTAGATATTCTCTGTCAGATAGCGCCCTAGTCTGACGGACGTCTCGCCATCCTCGTCAGTGCGCACATCCAGATCATCCAGCCCGACATTGCGCCGCACGCGATCCAGAAACCCTTCACTGCGCCCTGACAGCGTTGCAAGCGACGAAGCCAGCTGTGCCGCCTGAAACAGCGAGAGGCTTTCAAAGCCGCGCCCGAACAGCAGAAGCGAAACAACCTCTTCTTCAGGAAGTTCGGGGGTGGATTCAAACCGTATTTCAGGCGCGGTCGCTTCACCCTCCAGCACGATCCGCGCCGTTACCCCGTCACGCTCGGTCGAGGCAACAAGCCGGATGAACGGAACCAGATCGCCCTGCAAGCTGGCGAACCCCTCATTCAGGGTGAACCGGTTCCCAAGCAGATCAAGGCGTCCGCGGATCAGACCGAATTGACCGACGGGAATGACGTCGGCGGTGGTGCCTGTCAGGCGCAGCGTACCGCCCAGTTCTGCATCCAGACCACGGCCACGCAGGAAAATCCGGTTGGGGGCATCGATGGTAAGGTCCAGTGCGGCTGGCCGTTGTTCACGCCCATTGGTTTCGCCTCGGAATATACCAGCGCGGTCACGCGTCTGGCGCGCGGCGGCCCCGTCCCCCAGATGGCGGATGTCAGGCGGAATATAGCCGCGTGTGGCCAGTCCGACACGCGGGATGCGCAACTCTGTCTGATCAAGCGTCAGACCGCCCGAGATCAGCGGCCCCTGTGTCAGCGCACCGGTGATCGCAACCTGCCCCGAAACCGATGTCTCAAACAATTGTGGATCGGAAATGACCAGCCCGGTGAGCGTTGCGCGCAGATTGCCTGTGATGGGAGCTGCCAAATCAATATCGCCATCGAGCGCCACCTGCCCGCCAGAGACGGATCTTCCGCCCAGATTGACAGTGACCCGCCCGCCCTGGATCTGTGCTTGCGCGTTGATATCAGCAAGGCGCAGATTTTGCTGCGGCAACACCAGCGTTATCCCCGACGCCTCGGCCTGCCCACTCACCGAGGAAACGGCCAAAGGCCCGTTCACGGTCACATCAAACCGCGCGGGCCCCTGTATCGAACGTGGTTCCAGCCTGGGATTGACAAGTGCCAGATCAAGGCCGCCCTGTGCCCGGAGGTCAGCACGCAATTCGGGTGAGAGGGTCCCTGCGACCTGAGCATTCAGTCCGGCGGGCCCGTTCACAGCCACATCCAGCGCATAGGCCTCGCCGGTGTCACGCGCCGTGCCAGTCAAGGTCACAGCGCCCGGAAACCCTTCGACGACTGTCGCCAGATTGGCCAGACGCGCATCAAATACCAGATTTGGCCGCCCCTCTACCAATGATCCCGAGAGATTTGCATTCAGTTGAGGCCCAGAAAGCGTGACATTTTCCAGCAATATATCTTCCGGGCGCTGCACCAGTGCGACATTCAGCCGGTGCGTTCCGGCAAATAGACCATCAACGGCCGGATTGCCCAGACGCAGGCTTGAGGCGTCGGCATTCAATGTGACGCGGCGGGTGGTACCCTCTTCGCGCAAGCTTGCATCTGCCGCGATCCGCCCCCCAAAGCCCGGTCGGATTGCACCAAGATCAGGCAGGGTGAGTTGCAGATCAAGGCTGGACGCGCCTTCCTCGTAACGGCCCATGCCCGTCAACTGCAGCGCTGTATTGTTCAACCGCAGCGCCGCAAGATCAACAGCGGTGCCATCCCGCTGCCCCGAAACCGACAGTTGCGTATCTCCGCGCAGCAACCGGTTCGCTTCTTCTTGCCCGACGGTCAGATCGCGTGCAGTGGCATCGATCACAAATTGTTCGGCCTCGGGTGCCCCTTGCACCACCAATTCCGCTTCGATGGCGCCTCCGAACGCGCCCCCCAGCACCGAGAGGTCAGAAAAATCGACTTCACCGCGCAGGTTGACTGTCTCTGGCGATACCTGCCCGCGCAGATCTGCGCGCAGGGTCCGGGCGGCCGCTTCGAGGCGGTGCAGGTTTATCTGCCCATTGTCGCCTTGTACATCGAGCGTGATCTGGCTGCGGCCTTGCAAAAGCAGGTCGAGTTCGGCCTGATCAAGCGTCAGATTCTGACCAGCAATCTCGGCCTGCACCGCAAAGCGGTCGCTCTGCGGGCCGACAGTGGCATCGACCTGAGTTTCAATCGCCCCGGAAAGCGGGCGGCCTGCAAGGGTCGAAAGGCGCGATATGTCCCGGAAATTGGCCTGTGCGCTGGCAACAACGATCCCCTGATCCAGCCGGGCACGCCCATTCAGCGCATAATCCCGCCCTTCAAGCTGGAAGCCGGGCAGCAAGAGTGGCGCATCTTCGCGCCAGATCAGCGCAAGCGAGCCGGTGACTGCAGGGCCAAGCGCCTCGTTCAGTCCCGGATCTGAAGCCGACAGCCCAAGCGCCGCAAATTCGATCAGCGCATCGACCACATCAATATCACCGCCAAACCCGTCTGACGTGATCCGCCCCAGACCGCTGAGTGTCAGGCTTTCGACCCGAAAGTCATCATTGTCGAACCCGAGGATATCCAGCGATAGATCCCAGTCCTCATCCACAGAGGCGTCAAATTCGAGGGCCAGTTCCGCGGATTCGATGCTTGTACGCGCGCCCGCGACTGGCAAAAGCACCCGCGACCCATCACGCGCGGCAACTTCGCCGCGCAGATCGATCATTTCGGGCAACCCGTCTGCACCAATACTCAGCCGGCCTTGCAGGCCCAGCTTTTCGGTTCGAACAACCAGATCATCCAGCGACAATCTGCCATCGGTAAAGCGGCGCGCCTGGGTGCGCAATTCACTGTTCTGTCCGAAAAACGGGTGGAAATCCTCTTGCAGAAGCGGTCGCAGATCGCCCGCGAGATCTAGCGACAGCGCTTGCGCGACATCATTCTGTGGCGTCTGGAATTCAAACCGCCCTTCGACGCGGGGCACGCCATCTGTCGCCAGTGTGATATCTGCACCGAAATTCTCGATCAGCCCCTCACCCTGCACTGTCAGGGCAGCAGCGGGCGCGCCCGGTATGTCAAGCAGGCTGACCGCAAGTCCGCCAGCTTCTTCCTCTGCGGTCAGATCCAGATTGAGAATACGCGTCTCATTGGAAAAAGCAGCCTCGAGCCGAAACTCGCCAGCCAGATCATCAATGCGCTCTATGCGCAACTGCGCCTGCCCCTCGCCGCCCGCCAGCGCGGCAGAGCCGGAGACACGGGCGCGCAATTCTTCGCCCAAAAGCGCCTCACCCAGCACCACTTCTTCCACCTGAAGCTGGTCAAGCCGAACAGATACCGGCAATTCAGGCAAGGTAAAATCGGGTAGCGCGAACAGCTCGTCGCTTTCGGCTTCGCTGCCATTTCCGACCGGTGCGCGCGCCACCGTCACACGACGGGCCGAGATTTCGCCAATCTCGATCCGGCGCTGAAACAGGGCCGAACGGTTCCATTGCAGGGCGGCGTCCTCGATAAGCAGCCAGACGCCCTCTTCATCACCGATGATCAACTGGTCGAAGGTTGCGCGCGATGACAGCGCACCGCGAAAACCGACGATGCGCACATCCCGCCCCAAGCCTGACAGGCTATCCTGCAACAGACGCGTCAGATATCCCACATCGTCTTCGTTCGCCTCTGGCAAGAGCGCGTCCAGATTCTGCGCAAATGCTGTCATGGTCGGCATGAGCGCGACAAAGGCAGCCAAAAACCAGCCAAGAAGCTTGCTGCGGGCTCTGCCTACATGTCGCATCAGAACGCGTGCCCTATGCCAAGATAGAGCTGCACACCGCTCCCTGTTGTACCCGCGACGGGGAAACCGACATCCAGCCGCAAGGGTCCGACGGGCGTGTCATACCGCAGCCCAAGCCCAGCGCCTGCATGCCAGTCGGAACTTCCGGAAAAAACGCCTTCCGACACATAGCCGGTGTCAACGAACGCAGCCAGACCGATGGTTTCGGTCATCCGGACCCGCGCTTCGGTGGACACTGCGGCAAACCCCTTCCCCCCCGAGCGAACACCCTCTGATGTCACTCCGAGCGAACGGAACGGCTGTCCGCGCACGATGCCTCCACCACCGGAATAAAACAGCAGATCGCGCGGGGTGTTCTGCAACTCTGCAGCAAAGACAGCCCCCGCCTGAACCCGGCCTGCAAGGACAACCCGTGCCTCATCTCCGAAGCCGCGATAGGCGCGCAGATCGGTATAGGCCCGCGCCCCGCTATCCGTGCCCCTGACCCCCAGAAACGGCATCAATTCGCCCCGCACATAGAAACCGCCCGTCGGCGCGCGCTCGTTGTCGCGGCGGTCCCATGTGACATCCAGCGGCAGAAGCAGCATTCGGAAATTTCGTGTCTGGTTCAGATCGGGACCGAATTTCGCACGCTCCCAGAGCAGACCAATACCACCCCCGAAGGTCAGCGCATCACTGAACTGATGCACCAGCCCGACATCGATCCGCGCACGCCGCGCCTCGAAATCATCATCATTTTCGGTTTCAATGAACGCCCCGAGATTGAGTTCGGTATCCGGTGTAAAGGTTGCGGGGCGTGAAAACTCTGCGCCAAGGCGGTACTCCAGTCCACTCGCCCGCTGCGACCCCAACCCGCTGACCCTTCCTTCAACCCGAAAGCGCTCTGCGCCCCCCAGCAAGTTGCGATGCAGCCAGAACCCCGTCAGCTTGCCGCCGGCTTCCGTATCAAATTCGACCGAGGCTCCGATCCGCCGCAGAGGGGCTTCAACGACCGTGGCATTCATGTCCAGAGTGCCATCAGGGTTCGGTGTCTGCGCCTCGCGGATGGCAACAGAGGCAAAGGTTCCAGTGCGCCGAAGACGGGCCGCAGCGCGTTGCGCCTCCTGCGGAGAGAAAACCTCGCCTGTCGGCAGGCCTGCAATCTCGACAATCCGCTCCGGTCGCGTACGCTGCTGACCTTCGGGACGCAGGGCGCCGAAGCGCAGGCGGGGGCCGGGCGCGATCTGAACCGCGACATCCAGCTCTCCTGCGGGGTGCCGCGCAGTTATCTGCTGATCAGCAGGTTCCGCCTTCGCATGGCCCTGATCACGCCAGCCATCAATCGCGTTGCGCGTTGCAGTCCGGATGACAGTGCTGCGCGCCGGCTCTCCCGGCGCAAAACCCGCAGGCAACTCCGTACCATCGGCCAATGGCCCCAGCTGCGTCCGCCCGAAGACATAGGCAGGCCCTGGCGCCATCACCAACTCTATGTTGCGGATCGTGGCAGGTGGATTCAGCGGCGAGATATCTGCCGCCTCGCGCCCATCGATACGCACCGATATTTCCGGTGCGTAGAACCCCGCCTCATAGAAGATCCCAATCAGTTGCCCATATTCCGCACGCGCGATTGTGAACACCTCGAACGCATCCGCGACCCCATCATCTCGCGCCGCCTGAAGCAGCGATGACCGCGTCAGTGCGGTACGCAACGCCTCATCACCCCCATTCAGAGTGATCTGCAGGTCTTCAAACCCATATGCCGGAGACGCCAGAGACAGCGCCGCACCCAATAGAACAGGGATCTGGCGCCGTGCGCGTATCTGGCGGGACTGCATCACCAAACGTGTTCCTTGCGTCGTGTCTTTACCAAGTCTTCAGATCCGAGTTTTACAGATCAGGCCAAGCCATACAACCCGAAAGGCATGAAGCGGTTCCGGCTGAGCGGCAGGGCGCACAGGCGTCGCCTTGCCAGCCATTGGGGCGAGTGCTATGTCGCAGCGAAGCAAAATGACCACATAAAGGACGCCTGGCAGATGGCACTGGACCATATCATCAAGGATATTTCGCTCGCCGCATATGGCCGCAAGGAAATAGACATCGCCGAGACGGAAATGCCGGGACTGATGGCACTGCGCGCGGAATATGCGCAAAGCCAGCCCCTGAAGGGCGCAAGGATCGCCGGGTCGCTGCACATGACCATCCAGACAGCGGTTCTGATCGAAACTCTCGAGGCGCTGGGTGCAGAGGTTCGCTGGGCATCGTGCAACATCTACTCGACGCAGGATCATGCAGCCGCTGCCATTGCCGAAGGGGGCACTCCGGTCTTTGCCATCAAGGGCGAAACGCTTGAGGATTACTGGTCCTATACGGACAAGATCTTCCAGTTTGCAGATGGTGCAAACATGATCCTCGATGATGGTGGCGACGCAACCATGTATATCCTGATCGGTGCGCGGGTCGAAGCCGGCGAAACTGATCTGATCGCCGTTCCTACATCGGAAGAGGAGGAATACCTCTTCGCCCAGATCAGGAAGCGCCTGGAGGCCAGCCCGGGCTGGTTCACCCGGCAGCGCGACCTGATCAAGGGGGTCAGCGAAGAAACGACGACGGGCGTTCACCGTCTGTATGAGCTGCACAAGAAAGGCTTGCTGCCGTTTCCGGCGATCAACGTGAACGACTCTGTCACCAAGTCGAAATTCGACAACAAGTACGGCTGCAAGGAATCGTTGGTGGATGGTATCCGCCGCGCAACCGACACGATGATGGCTGGCAAGGTCGCAGTTGTCTGCGGCTATGGCGATGTGGGCAAGGGATCTGCGGCAAGCCTTCGTGGTGCGGGCGCGCGTGTTGTCGTGACAGAGATCGATCCGATCTGCGCGCTGCAGGCGGCGATGGACGGGTTTCAGGTCACGACACTGGAAGATGTGGTCAAGACAGCCGATATTTTCATCACCACCACAGGCAACAAGGATGTCATCCGCATCGACCACATGCGCGAGATGAAGGATATGGCCATTGTCGGCAATATTGGTCATTTCGACAATGAGATAGAGGTTGCGGCGCTGAAGAATCACAAATGGACCAATATCAAGGATCAGGTAGACATGATCGAGATGCCTTCGGGCAGCCGGATCATCCTGCTGTCGCAGGGGCGCCTGCTGAACCTTGGCAATGCCACCGGTCACCCCAGCTTCGTCATGTCCGCCAGCTTTACCAATCAGGTGCTGGCGCAGATCGAATTGTGGACGAAAGGCGATGAATACCAGCCTGGGGTATTCGTTTTGCCCAAGCATCTGGACGAAAAGGTAGCACGCCTGCATCTGGACCGGATTGGCGTGAAACTGACAAGCCTTCAACCCGAACAGGCCAGCTATATTGGCGTGACTGTCGAAGGGCCCTTCAAACCCGAGCATTATCGCTACTGAGGTGCAGCCCGCGCAGAAATGCAAAACCCCGGCAAATTGCCGGGGTTTTTCTGTATCACTGTCGGCCTGGCAGACTGTATCGGTTCGCAGTCGTGCCAGAATGCCGTGGACCGATCAGGAAAAGTACTGCGCCCCGTTCGCGCTGATCGTGGAGCCGCTAATGAAGCCCGCGTCATCTGCCACCAGAAACGCCACACAGCGCGCAATTTCCTCTGGCTCACCCAAGCGTCCGGCAGGGATCTGGCCGATGATCGCCTCGCGTACCTTCTCTGGCACAGCCATCACCATTTCTGTCGCAATGTAGCCCGGACACACAGCATTGGCCGTGATCCCGAACCGCGCCCCTTCCTGCGCCAGCGACTTGACGATGCCCAGATCCCCGGCCTTCGTGGCGGCGTAATTCACCTGCCCGAACTGGCCTTTCTGCCCATTGATTGACGAAATCACGACAACGCGCCCGAACTTGCGCTCGCGCATGCCGGGCCAGACAGGGTGGATCGTGTTGAAAACACCTGTCAGATTGGTGTCTATAACCTCTTTCCACTGTTCGGGCGTCATCTTGTGGAACGGCGCGTCGCGGGTGATCCCGGCGTTTGCGACAACAATCTCGATCGGACCAAGATCTGCTTCCACTTGCGACAGACCTGCTTTCGATGCCTCGTAATCGGCGGCATTCCACTTGTAGGTCTTGATCCCGGTTTCTTCGGTAAATGCGCGCGCGGCCTCATCATTGCCTGCATATGTTGCAGCAACAGTATACCCTTTCGCGCTCAGCTCTTTGGAAATCGCCGCACCAATCCCGCGCGAACCTCCTGTGACCAATGCCACTCTCGCCATTCTTGCCCCTCCTTCTGGAATAATTGGCCTTGCAATATCAGTTAACCCGGCAGGCGGGGTTGCGCAACATTATTGCGCAACCTTTTTCGCTTACCGTTCGAGGCACATGGCCACGCCCATGCCGCCCCCGATACACAGGGTTGCAAGGCCCTTCTTTGCGTCGCGGCGCTGCATCTCGAACAGAAGTGTGTTGAGGATCCGGCAGCCCGAGGCGCCAATCGGATGGCCGATGGCAATAGCACCACCGTTCACATTCACCTTGTCAGTATCCCAGCCCATGTCCTTGTTCACGGCACAGGCCTGCGCGGCAAAAGCTTCATTCGCTTCGATCAGATCCAGATCTTCAGGCTTCCAGCCCGCCTTGGCCAGTGCCTTGCGGCTGGCATAGATCGGCCCCACGCCCATCACTGACGGGTCCAGCCCAGCAGTTGCGTAGCTGGCAATGCGGGCAATCGGGGTCAGGCCGCGCTTCTCGGCCTCTTCCGCGCTCATCAGCATCACGGCGGCGGCCCCGTCATTCAGGCCCGAGGCATTGGCAGCCGTCACTGTGCCATCCTTGGTGAAGGCCGGACGCAGTTTCGCCATCGCCTCCATCGTGGCACCATGGCGGATGTATTCATCCTGATCGACGATGATATCGCCCTTACGCGTCTTGACTGTGAAGGGGGCAATCTCGTCTGCGAAGCGGCCAGCCTTCTGGGCGGCTTCGGCCTTGTTCTGACTGGACACCGCGAAACTGTCCTGTTCTTCACGGGTGATCTGCCATTTCTCCGCGACATTCTCGGCTGTCTGTCCCATATGATAGCCGTTGAACGCATCCCACAGGCCATCTTTGATCATGGTATCGATCAGCTTCATGTCACCCATTTTCTGGCCGGACCGTATATGCGCGGCGTGCTGCGACTGGGACATGTTTTCCTGTCCCCCTGCCAGAACGATCGAGGCATCACCAAGCTGGATATGCTGCGCACCAAGGGCCACAGCGCGCAAGCCCGACCCGCAGACCTGATTGAGCGACCATGCCGCTGCCTCGATCGGCAATCCTGCGTTGACATGCGCCTGACGCGCCGGGTTCTGGCCCTGGCCCGCCGTCAGAACCTGACCGAGGATCGTCTCGGAAATTTCGGCCTTGTCCACGCCTGCGCGGTCGACCACCGCTTGCAGAACCGCTGCGCCAAGGTCATGGGCCGGGGTATTGGCGAACGCGCCCCCGAAAGAGCCGACAGCCGTACGGGCGGCAGAAACGATTACGACATTGGTCATGGGATCTCCTCTCTCCATGCGTGCGTGCTCCGGCCAAGGCAAACTCGGGACAGAGCATGACAATCGGCCCTGTTTGTAACATGATGCGAGAACAGTGCAATGCGGCTTTGCCCGATGCTGGCGCAAACGGTTTGCACCGCTGCCCGCCCTTGGGTCGAGACTGCGCAAGTCACAGCCGCCACCGACCAAACCCTGAAAATGTTACCTGCGAAGGCTCTGGCATTTCTGGACATTCGCGTGCAGGACGCATAAACAGGAAGAAATGACTGAAATGACTCGAAATCAGGCCAAATACCACCTCGGGCAGGTTGTCCGGCACCGAAAACACCCATTTCGTGGGGTGATTTTTGATGTCGATCCGCAATTTGACAACACCGACGAGTGGTATCATGCGATCCCTGAAGAAGCGCGCCCCCGCAAGGACCAGCCCTTCTACCATCTGCTTGCCGAAAACGACGAAAGTTTCTACGTCGCCTATGTGTCCGAGCAGAATCTTGTCCTTGATGATTCGGGCGAGCCCGTGGACCATCCGGACCTGGGGCAGATTTTTGGTGAATTCCGCAATGGGCATTACCCGTTGCAAATGGAACTGAACTGAACTGAACGTCTACCGTTCTGCCTGCTGCCTGTTTCAGAGAGGGCGCAGACCATCGCGCGCAATATCTCACAGACACGCGTGCTAGCGCCCCGAAGATCTACAAACCGCGCAACCAACACCTGCGACCTTAACCGATGACAGGTCTGAGATCAGGTCCCACATCCTGAACCTCGGGTAGCACTGTCGCTGACCCAAGTGGCTGACCGGACGAGTGGTCCGAGGGCATATGACGTGCACCGCAAGTCCGGCCTATGGGCTGGGCAGTGGATTTTTCAGGCAGCCTGTCAATGCTGTTGCGACTCAGGGCGTCTGGGAATGGTGAAATCGAGGATATTCATGCCCTCTGAACGGCTGTAGGCCAACGTCTGGGTCAGGCTGCGGATCAGAAACCAGCCATAGCCGCCTTCTGCAAAACTGCCCGGTTCTGGCGAGGACAGGCCGAGGGCATCGGGGCGATAGGGGATACCATGGTCGGTCAGACGACAGATGACTGCATCCGGCTTCAGACGCAGATGAAAGCTGATGGTTCCCTCGTCCCGAGGATAGCCGTGTCGCGCGATATTTGTCATGGCTTCCGACAGGACGAGGTTCAGGTCATCGTACAATTCACCCGTTGCATTCTGGTCGCGCATGAAGCGCTCGACCTGAAACATGGCGCGGCGCACATCCATGAGCGTACCCTTGCACGTCACATGCAGATCGGTGCTGGTGGCACTGAGATTGCCCATCATTTCTTCCTTGTCAAAATGCGCTCACCCGCCAGAATTTCAGGATCTTGCGCATTCTGTGAAGTTCGGACCCGACCGCGCGCGCTGGCAGACTGCACGACCTGCCAAGGCACGTTGCGCCCCTCATTCTGCGGCATTCACTTCCGACGTTTCGGGCGCCCGGTCATGGATCTTGAAAACCGTGTCCATCCGGGTCAGCCGAAACAGCTTGCGCAACGCCGGCGAGAGCGATGCAATCTCCAAGGGTCGTTCGGGCCCAAGCAGTTTCATCACCCCGACAATCGCACCTAGGCCACTGCTGTCCAGAAATTCGACCTGGCGCAGATCCAGGATGACCGGCATCCCGGCCGGGCTGGTGATATTGCGCACGACATCCTTGAAGGTGAGCGCGACCGCCGCATCAAGGCGCGATTCCAGCACAGTGATCACCAGTGCGTTTTCAGCCTGTCCAATCAAGACTTGCATTTTGGCCCTTTCTCCTGAGCTATGTCTGCAGCAAACTAGGCGAGAAATGTTACCAAAAGGTTGTTTGGGAAAGCGGGGGGCTGGAAGACCATGCAGGACGTGACCATTCTCGGGGCGGCGCGCACAGCGATGGGAGGATTGCAGGGTGTCTTTGCCGGGCATCCGGCGCCAATGCTGGGCGGTGCGGCCCTCAACGGCGCTTTGCAGGATGCGGGGCTGGCCCCCGAGCAGGTGACAGAGGTCCTGTTGGGCTGCGTGTTGCCCGCCGGACAAGGGCAGGCTCCGGCACGGCAGGCGGGCTTCGCCGCAGGCCTGTCAGAGGCAGTCCCGGCCACAACCCTGAACAAGATGTGCGGTTCCGGAATGAAGGCGGCGATGATCGCCTTTGACCAGATCGCCCTGGGTCAGCAAGGGGCGGTTCTGGCAGGTGGCATGGAAAGCATGTCGCAAGCGCCCTACCTGCTGCCGCGGATGCGCGCCGGTGCGCGGTTGGGGCACGGACAGGTGATTGATCACATGTTCCTTGACGGTCTGGAAGACGCCTATGACGCCGGACGCCTGATGGGCACCTTTGCCGAGGATTGCGCCGAGCATTTCCAGTTCACGCGCGACGCACAAGACGCGTTCGCGCTGCAATCCCTGTCAAATGCCCGCGCCGCACAGGCTTCCGGCGCATTTGCCCGTGAGATTTTTCCAGTATCGCTTACAACACGGCATGGCGAAACCGTGATTGCCGAAGATGAACAACCCGGCAAGGCCCGACCAGAGAAGATACCCCATCTCAAACCTGCCTTTCGCAAGGATGGCACGGTTACCGCCGCCAACAGTTCGTCCATTTCGGATGGTGCTGCCGCGCTTGTCATGGCGTCACGCCAGATGGCTGATGACCTTGGCGCAGCACCACGCGCAGTCATCCGTGGACATGCCAGCCACGCGCAGGCCCCCGGCTGGTTTACCACAGCCCCCGTTCCGGCTGCGCGCAAACTGCTTGAGAGGTTGGGCTGGAAGACGACAGATGTTGACCTCTGGGAAGTGAATGAGGCCTTCGCGGTTGTACCTATGGCCTTCATGCGGAAAATGGGGCTGCCGCGCGACGTGGTGAACGTGAATGGCGGGGCCTGCGCCCTTGGCCACCCGATCGGTGCATCGGGCGCGCGGATAATGGTCACATTGCTGAACGCGCTCGAGGCGCGCGGCCTGAAACGCGGGATCGCTGCCATCTGCATCGGTGGTGGCGAAGGCACGGCAATCGCGATCGAACGCCCCTGATGGCATTGACACCGCGCCCAGCAGCACCCAGT
>SKWJ01000454.1 GCA_007128995.1 Paracoccaceae bacterium | reverse complement strand
TACCTTCCCGTATGATACCGCGCGGCTCTCCGAAATACACCCCGGATGTCAGTTCGCGCACGATCATGATATCAAGCCCGGCAACCACGTCTTTCTTGAGCGACGAGAAATCGGCGAGCGCATCAAAACACTGTGCCGGACGCAGATTCGAGAACAGGTCCATTTCCTTGCGCAACCGCAACAGGCCGCGTTCCGGCTTGACGCTGAAATCGAGCACATCATATTTTGGGCCACCTACAGCCCCAAGCAGCACGGCATCGACCTTTTGCGCGTGTTCCATCGTGTCGTCATGCAGTGGCGTGCCGTGTGCGTCATAAGCAGCGCCACCAACCAGATCTTCGGAAACATCAAATACGAGGTCGCGCTTTGCACCGTACCAATCGATGATCTTGCGCACCTCGGCCATAACCTCGGGTCCAATCCCGTCGCCGGGCAGAATAAGCAGGGAAGGGTTGGTCATCTTACATCCTCTCGCAATCTCGACCACTGGCTAGAGCTTGATCACAGGCCCGTCAAGACGAAGGCGCCCGCTTTGGCGCAATGGCAGAAATATGTTATGGACTGTCTATCACTGAGAGGAGGAAAGTTATGACCAAACACCGGATTGATACGCCCCGAACATCTCAAGGGGCGCGCCTGACCCAATATCTTCGGATTGCCCGTTCGGGATCTTTGCATCACAGCACGCGCAGCCTGGTAGCACGTTTACGTGCGCGGGCAGATCAGCGCATGCGTGCTTACGCCCGGATCATGCGCGGACATCAGGTGTAAGCGCCGTCAAAACCCGCTCGACATCCTCAACCCCGGACAGGGTTTCAAAGAACCCGCGCAAGCTGGGTTCCGCGAAACCTGTATCGATAATATGGTCCACAAGCGACACCAGCGGCGACCAGTAGTCTGCCGAATTGAGCAGAAGAATGGGCTTTTCGTGAAGCTTGAGCTGGCGCCAGGTCAAGACTTCGAAAAACTCGTCCAGTGACCCGGCCCCACCGGGCAGAACCACGATGGCATCCGAATTCGCGAACATGACCTTCTTGCGTTCGTGCATCGTTTCGGTGATCACAAGTTGTGAAAGATCGTGGCGCCCCCGTTCCACCTGCAGAAGATGTGTCGGAATTACCCCCATCGTTTTTCCGCCAAGCGCCATGGTTGTGCGCGCCACCTCCCCCATCAGGCCGACATCGCCCGCCCCATAGACCAGCCGCCACCTGTTCCGCGCGATCATTTCGCCCATTGCCTGTGCCTGTGACGCGAACTTAGGATCATTTCCACTGCGCGACCCGCAAAACACACAGACAGAGAAATGCGGTTGGGTTTGGATCGTATCTGGCATACTGGGAACCATATCTTGAAAAGCTTTGCTACGGGTTAGCCAGATTGCTAAACTGTTGCAAGCGCAGGCAGGCTCCAGCCACGATGGGAAAGCGTGATGCCGAAGCTCCTACCAGGTTCTGGATGGGCAAGATGGACGATAGCGGCCATGTCGCTGGCAGGTATTGCCAGCGTCGTCTATACGCTGCGCCCTGCCCCGCCCGCTCTGGAAGAACATCTTTCCCCTGCGATACTCGCCATCGAGCCAAGAGTGAGCGACCAGCCCGCCCTGCAATCCCCGCCGAGCCTTGAAGCCGAGGCGGTGCCGGCGCGTCCGGTTCTGGCACCGCGCTTCGATCATGTCCGTGTGGGGTCCACGGGGGACGCGCTTGTCGCCGGAAGGGCTGCGCCCTCCAGCACAGTTGCCATCCTGATTGACAATCAGCCTGTTGCACAATCCACAAGCACGGCAACAGGAGAATTTGCGCTGATCTTTGATGTCCCTGCACATTCCGAGGCGCGCCTGTTGGAATTGGAAGTGCGCTTGCCCGATGGAGAAATCCTGCGCTCCGAAGACACGCTGATGCTGATGCCGCGCAGCCTTCCAGCCGACAGGCCTGCGCCCGAAACAGAAACAGCCGCTAACATGCAGGCGGGGGACCAGATGACATATGCCGCCCTTACACAGGCAGAGCAGGCAAACGTTTTGGAAGAGCCGGAAAGACCTTTGCCCCCGGTCGCGCAACCGTTGGCGACACAGGCGCCGGATATGTCCGAAATGACACCCCCGGTTGCCCTTCTACTGCGTCCGGACAGCGCCCCGAGGGTGCTTGAACCCGCCGTCAGCGCAAGCTTGGCGCATAACGCAGACAATGTCAGCATCGATACTGTCACCTATGACGAAACTGGAAATGTTGCCCTTGGCGGACGTTCTCGCGCTGCAGACTCCGACATCCGGATCTATATTGACAATCAGCTTGTCTCAAACGCGCGGACTCAGGCAGATGGGACCTGGCAGGCACAGTTGGCCGACATTGAACGCGGGATCTATCAGTTGCGGGTCGATGAAGTGGATGCCAGTGCAGTGGTGATGTCGCGCGCTGAGATCCCGTTCGAACGTGTGACCCCGGAAATCGCCCGCACGGCGACCGCGCCGCAGGCCCTGATTGTGCAGCCCGGCAATACCCTGTGGGGACTGTCAGAGCAGCAGCTTGGCGCAGGCTGGCGCTACCTGCGCATTTTCGATGCGAACCGCGATCAAATCCGCGACCCGGATCTGATCTATCCCGGTCAGGTTTTCACTATGCCTGCAGTCACAGACTAATCTATTCGGGCCTGCCTGTCTGGTCATTCCTGCATGCCCGCCTTAAATTGGGCAACAGATAGCAGGAATCCAATCATGTCAGCATCACCCGACGCCCAGACCGGGCAGCCCTCTGCAACGCCGACGCCTGCACAGGAGCGCGCCAGCAGTTTGCGGACGATCCGGCGTGTCGTGCCTTATCTCTGGCCCGCCGATCAGTTCTGGGTCCGCCGCCGTGTCGTTTTCGCAATTATTGCGCTGGTCCTCGCCAAGATCGTCGCGGTCGGAACGCCCTTTTTCTACAAGGCCGCAGTGGACGCGCTGTCAGGGGACGGAACGGCATGGATGCTGGCCATTGGGGCAATTGGCCTGACTGTCGCCTACGGTGTGGCCCGGCTGATGGAAATCGGCTTTCAGGAATTGCGCAACCTGCTGTTCACCCGTGTGGGACAGCGCGCATTGCGGCGCCTTGCACTTGAAACATTCGAGCATATCCACCGTCTGAGCCTGCGCTATCACATCACCCGGAAAACTGGAGGGCTGAGCCGGATCATCGAGCGTGGCGTCAAGGGCGTGGATTTCCTGTTGCGATTCCTGCTGTTCTCGATCTTCCCGCTGATCTTGCAGCTTCTGATGATTGCCGCGATCTTCTTCTGGCTGTTCGATGTCTGGTATCTGGTCACGGTTGTGGTCACGATCGCACTTTACGTATGGTTCACCTTCCGCGTTACAGAATGGCGCGTCACACAACGCCGGATCATGAACCAACAGGACACAGATGCAAATCAGAAAGCCATCGACAGCCTGTTGAATTTTGAAACAGTCAAATATTTCAATGCCGAAGCGATGGAAGCCAGACGCTATGACGGTGCCATGGCGCAATATGAGGAAGCCGCTGTCAAGACCAATTACTCGCTTGGGTTTCTGAACTTCGGACAAGCGCTTCTGATCACGACCGGGCTGGTCGTGGTGATGGCCCTTGCCGCCTTGGGCGTGCAGCGCGGCGATCTGACAGTGGGGGATTTCGTGATGGTAAACGCCTACATGATCCAGATCACGATGCCCTTGAACTTTCTGGGAACAGTTTACCGCGAAATCCGACAAGCCCTTGTGGATATGGCGGAAATGTTCGACCTTCTGGATCAACCGCCCGATGTACGCGACGCTGAAGATGCAGCCAGCCTGAACGTCACGACAGGCAGGATACAGTTTGACAGTGTGCAATTCGGCTATGACCCGGCGCGCCCGATCCTGAAGGGAATTGACCTGGACATCGCGGGCGGGGAAACCGTGGCTATCGTCGGGCCCTCTGG
>SKWJ01000122.1 GCA_007128995.1 Paracoccaceae bacterium | reverse complement strand
TGACTGTAATCTGGTTTCTCTCTCTTGCGGTGACATCTGCGTTATTCTTCACGTCAGCAAATGCCGGGACGTGCCCGGTTCGGGTGAAGTCAAAACACAAGTAATCGGCAAGCACAGCGGCGCGGAGGTGAGGAAATCCTTGGCCTGCGCTCGCGACTGAAGACGCCCTGATCAAATTTGCAAGGAAAAAACTATGTTTCGAAACACGCTCTATGCGGGCACCGCACTTGGTCTGTGCATCATGCTGCAGCCTGCCTCTCTGACGGCTGATACTAGTGCTGTCAGCGACGATGATCTTCAGATTTTCGCACCATTTATCCAGCCTTGTATTGCCGATCCGACTGCGGCCAAGTGTGCAGATGCGGGTTTGCTTTTGCCCGAATGTGCCGCTGATATTGAACTGGACCGCTGTGAGGTCCTGTTGTCCGAACCCGAGGCGGTGCTTGCGGATCCGGAACGCTCAGAGCGCGTTCAGACCATTTTGACAGCAGTGCAGCAAGAACTTGACGCGGCGCAGGCGGGTTTACTGGAAGAACTGGAGGCGGGGGTCGCAGGCGCGATGCCGGAAGAGCTTGATGACGCCATCACCGAGGTGCTGCCAGACGATATCGCCGATGAGGTTTCCGAGACCCTCGCCCCCGAACCGGATGATCTGACAGAGCCTGAAACGGATATCGCCGAAGATATGCCTGTGGACGCACCAGAAGAAAGCGCATCGCAGGTAGCGCCTGAAGAGGACGCGGATACGACCGCAGACATTGGCGCCGCAGACGAGCGCGCAGAAGAAGAGGCGATATCTTCCGCAGAGCCTATTGAGGAAGAGCGTGATGAACGCGCAGAATTGCTTCAGATGCTTGAATCGGAGCGCGAGCGCCTGCTGGCCGAAGCCGAGGATCTGGCCAGCGAGGCCCCGGAACTGGTGATCGATGAAGCCCCAGAGGAAGAATTCGTCTCGCCAGTGGAGCTCGCGCGCGAGCCTGATGCCGAAGAGCGCGCTATTCTGGATCAATTGATGGACAATCCCGAGATCGCCAGCGCCGTATCGGTTCTGGGCGCGGCCCTGAGCATGCGCGGTGCCGCAGAAGATGAACCTGAGACTGATCTACAACCCTCTGCAACGCGGGATTTGACTGATGACGCAGAGCAGACCGAAGAGGGCGTTGCCGAAGTCTTTGAGGAAGCCATCACTGCCGAACAGCTGCGCAGCAGCCAAGAAGATTTTGCATCGCGCCTGTCGATGGAATTTGATACGGCCGCGGCGCAACCCGGCGCCAACAGA
This sequence comes from Paracoccaceae bacterium, assembly GCA_007128995.1. Lineage (GTDB taxonomy): Bacteria > Pseudomonadota > Alphaproteobacteria > Rhodobacterales > Rhodobacteraceae > Roseinatronobacter. Next base: position 2,655 of record SKWJ01000122.1, on the reverse strand, counting down.
AACCGTCGCGATCTGGAACGCGCAGGTCTTGCCGCACTGGGCGCGCTTGCCGTGGGGATGATCATCAATCAAAATCGGGTTGTTGCACGCTCGGACGAACGCGTTGTTGTCGATCAGGGGGACGGTGATCTGCAACTGTGGCGCGATGATGATGCCATTCTGCTTCAAGATGGCTCGATCCGGCGTATCGAGCGATTCAATGACGGCTCGACCCGGACGCGCTGGGAGCGTCTGGATGGAACAGAGGTCGTCACGGTGCGCGATGCGACAGGCCGGGTTCTGCGACGCGACCGCATTCTTGCAGACGGCACGATTGTCGGGCTGATCGATGATACGCACAGCGTGAGTCCGATCATCGTCTCGGAACTCCCGCCAATCCGCACCCGGGAATTGAGGCTGTCCGAGCGCACTGACCCAGAACTCGCAATTGCGATGCTGCAGCAGGCGGAAGAGGATGCGCGCGCGATGGATCGCAGCTTTTCCTTGCGGCAGATCCGCGAGACGCGCGAATTACGCGAATTGCTCCCGCTGCTGAGCCCTGATCCGATCACATTCGAGACGAACCGCGCCAATGTCCGCGCTGATGAAGTTTCAAAACTGTTGCAGGTCGGAAGATTGATCGAGCGTCTGGTCGTGACCAATCCGCGAGAAATATTCCTTGTCGAAGGGCACACCGACGCCACCGGGCCTGCAGCATTCAATCTGGCATTGTCGGACCGGCGCGCTGAATCCGTGGCACTTGCCTTGACAGAGTTCTTTGATATTCCTCCAGAGAATCTTGTGGTTCAGGGATATGGCGAACGGCATTTGCGCATTCCGACACTGTCTTCTGAAGAACGCAACCGACGCGTTGCCATTCGGCGCATCACTCCATTGCTGGGAGGATGATCGGCCAGAAGCACCCCTGGCCGTGTCATTGCCGCCCAGGCTGCTGGAATTTCTGGCAGTCAGAACTGCGCGCTGATCGATGCGCATCCCCAGCTGATACTCAGCCTTCCCAGGCATCCTTCCGATCCTTGTGCACTTATCCGACGGCTGTCATGATCACTCTGGCAGCGGCAATTTGCGACAAGTGACGCAAGGTTTTTAATCGCGCCTCGCGACGTCAGGGCTTGTCTCAACGCGCCTGCTGCGGAATGCTTGCCAAAGGAGACCCGCCAAACGCGCGGGAGGGGAGGCAAGAGTGACACAGACGAATTCAACGCGTCCATGGATTGCAGCGTATGGCAGCGAGATCGCAGCGGAATTGCCCGCTCCGGATCATCCTTCGCTGGCACATCTCATAGTTGCAACCTGTGAGGCGCAAGGACGCCGCGCTGCGTTTACCTCGGTGGTTCCGAACGGCATGAACGGAACCTTGAGCTTTGCGCAGGTCGGGGCCATGTCAGATGCATTCGCATCCTTTCTGCGTCATCACTGCAAACTGGAACGCGGAGCGCGTGTTGCGGTGCAGCTTCCGAACGGGCTAGCCTATCCGGTTGCAGCTTTCGGCGTTCTGAAGGCGGGTGGGGTGCTGGTCAACACCAATCCACTCTACACCCCGTCCGAAATGGTGCATCAATTCAAGGACTCAGGGGCAGAGATTCTGGTTATCTGCGACATGTTCGCAGACAAGCTGGCTGAAGTCATTCCGCAAACCGATATCCGTGAGGTTGTCCTTGCCGGAGTGCCCGAATTCTTTCCTCGCATCCCCGAAATGATCGTCCGGGGTGTCCAGAAGCTCTGGACACGCGCGCTTCCTGCAATTCCCGAACTTTCTGTGCCCGTGCGGCGCATACGCGATGCGCTGGCGATCGGGCGGCGCCATGCACCTGTCACCGACTGGACAGACACCCGAAGCGATGATCTTGCGCTGTTGCAATATACCGGCGGCACGACCGGGGTGGCAAAAGGGGCGATGCTGACCCATGGCAACATTCTTGCCAATCTCGAGCAGGTTCAGGCGATGGGGGGGAGACATATGACGCGGTCCGATTGCGTCCTGACTGCCTTGCCACTCTATCATATCTTTGCGTTCACGGCGAACCTGATGACTTTCTTCGCGCTGGGTGCGCGGAATATTCTGGTGCCATCGCCGCGCCCAGTTCAGAATATCCAGCGGGCGCTGGAAAACTACCCGGTGACCTGGGTGACTGGTGTCAACACCCTGTTCAATGGGCTGATGAATGAAGAATGGTTTGCTGCCTATCCCCCCAAAACGCTGAAAGCCGCCATTGCGGGCGGCACCGCGCTTCATCATGCGGTTGCTGAACGCTGGCAGACCATAACCGGCACGCGTGTCGCCGAAGGTTACGGCCTGACTGAGACATCGCCGCTTGTCAGTTTCAACCCACTGGATCAAGCTGCGCGTGTCGGCTCTATCGGTGTTCCAGTGCCCGGTACAGATGTGGTGCTGGTCGATGACGCCGTGGAACCGGTCGCGCAGGGCAAGCCCGGTGAATTGTTGGTACGCGGCCCGCAAGTCATGCGCGGATACTGGAACCGGCCTGAAGACAGCGCGAAAACGCTTCAGAATGGCTGGGTGTTTACTGGCGACGTGGCGGTCATGGATGCCGATGGCTACCTGACCATCGTGGACCGCAAGAAGGACATGGTTCTGGTTTCGGGTTTCAATGTCTATCCTAACGAGGTCGAGGACTGTCTGTCGAAGCTGGA
>SKWJ01000226.1 GCA_007128995.1 Paracoccaceae bacterium | reverse complement strand
GCCGATATTCGCAGATACGGTCAGATTGGGAAACAGCGCATAGGATTGAAAGACAATGCCGAAATCCCGTGCCGAGGGGGGGGCGAAGGAGACATCCCGCCCATCCATTGTCACGAGCCCCTCGTCCTGGATATCAAGCCCTGCAATCGCGCGCAGCAATGTCGTCTTGCCACATCCCGACGGACCCAGAAAGCAGACGAACTCTCCGCGGTTGATCTGCAGGGAAATCCCATCAAGCGCGGTGAATTGTCCAAAGCGCTTTGTCATGTTCTCGATCTGCAGAAACGGCTGCTCGTCGCCGGTGATCTTGGTCCCTGACATATTTCATCATCCCATTCGTAACGCATGGCGCGGAAAAATACGGTTGCCGCAAATCCGCATTGCGGCAACCATTGGTTTCCTACAGCAAGGGCAACGCTTAGCGCGGAGCGGCCTTGGCCTCGTAGCGTGACGTCCATTCAGCCAGTATGCGTTCGCGGTTTGCAGCCATCCAGCCGAAATCATTGTCGATCAGGGCGGCCTCTACCCCTTCGGGATAGCCTTGCGGGTAATTCTGAGCATCAGGATGGGCGACAATCGCATAGGTTTCCTGATACACCAGATTTGCGTCAAGCGTTGTCAGCCAGTCCATGACCTGTTGTGCCAGTTCCATATGCTCGGTACCTGCCACAATTGCAGCGGCTTCCATTTCCCAGCCCACGCCTTCGGACGGGACGACAACATCAAGCGGGGCGCCCATTGCGCGCTCCTGCACACCCCGCATGTCAAGAGCGATCCCCGCCAAACGTTCCCCGCGTGCTGCCTGAACGCATGGCGCAGAACCGGAATGCAGATAGGCGGCCATGTTCTGATGCAGGCCATCCATGAATGCCCAGCCGTCTTCTTCGCCCATCAGCTGAAGCCATGCCGCGACAGTCAGATATCCCGTCCCGGAAGAGGCCGGGTGCGGCATGACGATCCGACCTTCATATTCTGGGGCCAGCAGGTCTTGCCAGCTTGTCGGTGTTTCCACTTGCGCAGCAGCACCTTCGGCCGTGTTGAAGCAGATCACACCCACATATGCATCCATGCCAACCCATGTCGGCTCGTCACGATCATCCCGGAAGGCGTCGCGCAGCGCCTCTGCGCCTGCGGGTGCATAGCTGGCCAGAAGGCCGCGTTCGTCAAACATCATCAGGCTGGAAACAGCCAGCCCGACCACCATATCCGCCTGTGGGTTGTCGGCCTCTGCAAGAAACCGTGCCGTGATCACCCCTGTCGAATCGCGCATCCAGACGACTTCCACATCGGGAACCGCTGCCTCGATCGCCTGCTTGATCGGACCAAGCTGATCATTCTCAAGCGCTGTGTATACTGTCAGGGGGGTTCGGGCATCGGCCTGCCCGGCAAGAGCGGCGACAGCCAATGCTGTGGCAGCCACACCCAGTTTCAACATGTTCTTCATTTCTTTATACCTCTGTTGTGGAAAAAGTTGATCACGTTGCCATTTTCAGTCCTGCAGGATACCGGGACCGGGCAATCGCTGTCCTCATGCGACATTGTATCCATCCCCCAAGGCGCAGTCCGGCGTCCGGCAATGGTTGCTACTGTGGCGGGGTAACGATTTGACGACATCCTGTTGCCGTGCTGCCCCCAAAAATCCCCTGCAGCCGTTGCTGAGCAGGTTTGCCCTTCGATGCAGATGCAAGCCCGGCCTTATGGTCAGCGCCCCGTGGTGACATCCGGCCGTGCTGTAGGTGTGCGCAATCCCCCTTTGATAGTTTCAGTGCAAGCCAACTGCCCCCGATAGTCGGAAAACGCATTCAATAAGTAAACTCAGTATATCCGATGTTTGTATAGATTTTAGCGATACTTATGAAATGACACGCCGCTTCGCGATTGAACATTCCGCCCGCTTCCTGCGACTGCCCAATTTATTCTACAGTTGCACAATTCCATATCACATCATGTCGCAAACTCCTCTGGAATAGCGCCCAGGAATTTTGTGGCAGCTCATCCCAACCGGCTTTGGCTTCGCAATCTGACGGTCTGCTCAGGCCAGTGCGATCACGACGATGCCAAGCACCACGACGCATGAGGCCAGCAGACGCGGCAGCAGCGGTCGTTCGGCGAACAGCAAGGTGCCGATAAGCGCTGCAATGATCACGGATGTCTCGCGCAGTGCCGAGACCAGAGCGACGGGTGCGATCGTCTTGGCGTGGATTGCCAGCCCATAGGCCAACGCCGAGGCCACCCCCCCTGCAAGACCGAAGGACCAGGACCGCACGCCCATGGCGCGCAAGTCGCGTCTGCGCCGCCACAGCAGCCAGAAGGCGACGAAGCCTTCGCAGATGAACAGCCAGGCGATATAGGCAAGCGAGCTTTCGGCAAGCCGCGCGCCGGTCCCGTCCACAACCGAATAAGAGGCGATGATAACCCCCAGCGCAAGACCCAGCAGCACGGCATTGGGATCAACCCCACGCCGGATCGACCCCACCGCCAGCAGCAACACCCCGGCTGATATCGCGAAAATCCCCACAGCTTCGGCACCGCCAACGGCTTCGCCAAGAACGACGAATGCACCAAGCGCCACAAGCATGGGTGCCGTCCCGCGCGAGATTGGATAGACGAGGCTTAAGTCACCAAGGCGATAGCCGTGAAAGATCGCCCAGTAATAGCCCCAGTGAATCACTGTTGACGCCGCGATCCAGGGTGCGGCCTGCCAACCCGGAAGTGGTACGAAAGCCGCCAGCACTGCGCCAAACACCACATGGCCCAGTGCAATTGTTGCCAGCGTGATTTCGCGGTCGCCCGACGCCTTCACCATGGCGTTCCAGCTGGCATGCAGAAGGGCCGCTGTCAGCACCAGCACCATTGCAAAGGTACTCATTCTGGCATTTTCTGCGGCTGGTGCGTCTTATCCATTCTTACCACGGCAGCGAGAATGTCTTGACGTTTGTGAAGCTTTTCATGGCTTCGACAATACCCTCTTTCGCGCCATTGCCTGAATCCTTGATACCGCCGAAAGGGGACATTTCGGTGCGGTAGCCGGGGACTTCCCAGATGTTGACTGTGCCGACCACCAACCCATCCACATAGGCGCGGATGCGCCGCCAATCGTTGGTGCATACGCCCGAGGACAGGCCGAAGGGGGTGGCGTTCGAGATTGCCATCGTGGCGGCGTCATCGTCGGGCACGCGCACGACAGGGATGACGGGGCCAAAGGTTTCTTCCATCACCAGCGCGCTGTCATGGGGGACATGATCAACCACGATGGGTGGCAGCAGCGCGCCCTGACGGCCCGGGTGGTAGAGGATGCGCGCGCCTGCGGCTTCGGCGGCATGGACGCGGGCGTCAAAGGTTTCTGCGGCTTTCGCATGGATCACACAGCCCAGTTCGGTTGCCGGGTCCATCGGGTCGCCAAAGCGCAGCGCTTTCGCGCGTTCAAGCACCAGCGGCACGAAACGCTCGGCCACGCTTTCCTGCACCAGGATGCGCTTGACGGCGGTGCAGCGCTGGCCCGAGTTCTTGGTCGCGCCGGCCACCGCCAGATCGGCGGCGCGGGCAAGATCGGCATCAGACAGGTCATTGCAGATGATCAACGGATCGTTCCCGCCCAATTCCAGCACCTGCCGGCGATAGACTGCCTTTGCAGCAATCATCTTGCCCACAGGCACGCCGCCGGTGAAGGTGATCAGGTCATAGTCGGGGTTCAGGATCATCTCATCCCCGATATCGCCGGGCCAGCCGGTCACGACCGACAGCATCTCGGGCGGCAGCCCGGCCTCGTAAAGCGCATCGGCCAGCCAGATCGCGGTCAGCGGCGTCAGTTCGGTGGGTTTCACGACGATGCAATTGTTGGTCGCGATCGCGGGTGCGATCTTGTGGCTGACCATGTTCAGCGGGTGGTTGAACGGCGTGATGGCCGAGATCGCGCGCAAGGGCTCGCGCAGGGTGAAGATGCGCCG
>SKWJ01000263.1 GCA_007128995.1 Paracoccaceae bacterium | reverse complement strand
GGCCCAATCGGCACTGCACGTCCATCTGGCCATGGCGCTTCTGGGGGTGGGCTGTGCGCCGGTCCTGATGGCATCTTACTACATCTTTGCCCGCAACTATCCGCCGGCAGTGTTTGCCACCCTTGCCGGAGCGACAATCGGCTTCGGGTCATTCGGGAACATTCTGGGGGCGCTTCCCATGGCTTGGGCGTCCGAGATGATCGGCTGGCGCGCGACAATGTTGTGCATAGCGGGCATCAATGCCGCGGTGGCGCTTGTGCTCTGGCGCGTGGTCCAAGACCCGCCGAAGCTGGAGACCCCAGCAGGTGAAACCGGCAGCCTTCTGGACATCCTGCGCATTCCGGCGCTCTGGTTTCTGATCCCGCTTCTGATTGTCAATTATGCGCCTGCGGCAGGGCTGCGCGGATTGTGGGTCGGGCCTTTCTATTCAGATATCTATGCCGCGTCAGCCACGGATATCGGACAGGTCACGCTGTTGATGGCGATTGCGATGATCGCGGGCAACTTCGCCTATGGTCCATTGGATCGCGTGCTGGGGACGCGCAAAGGTGTGATCCTGGCTGGAAACCTGTGCGGGGTGCTGTGCCTTGGCGCTTTGTGGATGTTCCCGCTGGCAGGTTTCTGGCAGGCGGCGCTGCTGATCGCCGGGGTCGGATTCTTCGGGGCATCTTTTCCCATGATGATCGCGCATGGCCGAAGCTTCATCCCGCCGCATCTGACCGGGCGCGGGGTGACATTGCTTAATCTTTTCTCGATCGGAGGAGTGGGCCTTTTGCAGACCCTTAGCGGCTATGTGCATTCCAGCGCATCGCAGAGCCCACCAGAAGCCGCCTATCAGGCATTGTTTCTGTTCTTCGGCCTGCTGCTGCTGCTGGGCTGTGCGATCTATGCCTTTGCGAAAGACAGGACAGACTAGCCGTCTCCCAAGCTGACCCTGTCGCCTTTCGTGACCAAGCCAGACCATCCGGGCGCTTTTGTATGCCAGCCAGGCGGGCGCCCCTTCACCTTTCAACCGATATGCGTTAGGTCCCTGCCGATAGGTTAAAAGGAGGCCATTATGGGCTACAAGGTTGTTATCGCGGGGGCCACGGGCAATGTGGGCCGCGAAATGCTGAATATCCTGGCCGAGCGGGAATTCCCGGTCGACGAGATCGTGGCGCTTGCTTCGCGCCGCAGCCTCGGGACCGAGGTCAGCTTCGGCGACAAGACCCTTAAATGCCGCGACCTCGATACATTTGACTTCACCGGTTGGGATATTGCCTTCTTTGCCATCGGATCGGATGCCACCAAAAAATATGCTCCCATCGCAGCGTCGCAGGGATGTGTCGTGATCGATAACTCGTCGCTCTACCGCTATGACCCGGATGTACCCCTGGTCGTGCCGGAAGTGAACGCAGCCGCGGTCGATGGCTATACGAAGAAGAACATTATCGCCAACCCGAATTGCTCGACCGCGCAAATGGTGGTTGCACTCAAGCCCCTGCATGACCGCGCACGGATCAAGCGGGTTGTGGTCAGCACCTATCAATCCGTGTCCGGCACGGGCAAGGAAGCGATTGACGAATTGTGGGACCAGACCAAGGCCATCTACAACCCCACATCAGAAGTGCCGCCTTCTGTCTACCCCAAGCAGATCGCCTTCAATGTGATCCCGCATATCGATGTGTTCATGGAAGACGGCTCGACCAAGGAAGAGTGGAAGATGGTCGTTGAAACCAAGAAGATCGTCGATCCTGCGATCAAGGTTACCGCGACCTGTGTCCGCGTGCCGGTCTTTGTGGGGCATTCCGAGGCGATCAATATCGAGTTTGAGGATTTCCTTGACGAAGAAGAAGCGCGCGACATCCTGCGCGAGGCGCCGGGTGTGCTGGTCGTCGACAAGCGAGAGCCTGGTGGCTACATCACGCCTGTTGACTGCGTCGGGGAATATGCAACTTACATCAGCCGCATCCGGCAGGATTCGACGATTGATAACGGGCTGAATATCTGGGTGGTGAGCGACAACCTGCGCAAGGGGGCAGCCCTGAATGCCGTGCAGATTGCCGAAGTGCTTGGGAACCGGTGCCTGAAAAAAGGCTGACAGATATGCACTGAGACTGGACTGGCGCGCAACACCCTGCGGCGCGCCAGCACACCCTGATCGGAAACCCTGTGTCCTATCGGAAAGCGGGACGCCGCAACCGGGGGTGAAAATGTCGCAATCACCCCTGCCACATGCGCCCGGGATCGCTAAGACAGGCACGGAGCGACACTCAGTGCAGGGAACACACGCATGACCTTCAAAACCGATATCGAGATAGCCCGCGAAGCCAGCAAGAAACCTATCCAGGAAATCGGCGCCAAGCTGGGTATCCCTTCAGACCATCTGCTGCCCTTTGGCCATGACAAGGCAAAGATCAGTCAGGCTTTTGTGGCCGATGCGCGCATGCGCAAGCGCGGCAAACTGATCCTTGTGACCGCAATCAACCCCACCCCTGCCGGAGAGGGCAAGACGACAACCACGGTTGGTCTGGGCGACGGGCTGAACGCGATCGGCAAACGCGCGGCGATCTGTATCCGTGAAGCCTCGCTTGGCCCCAATTTCGGGATGAAGGGCGGCGCTGCGGGGGGCGGGTATGCTCAGGTCGTGCCAATGGAAGACATGAATCTTCATTTTACCGGAGATTTCCACGCGATCACGTCAGCCCATAACCTGCTGTCGGCGATGATCGACAACCATATCTACTGGGGCAATGAGCTGGAAATCGACGAGCGTCGAATCACCTGGCGCCGGGTCATGGATATGAATGATCGCGCGCTGCGCGACATGGTGATCAGCCTTGGTGGGGTCTCGAATGGGTTTGCCCGTCAGACTGGCTTCGATATCACTGTTGCATCGGAAGTGATGGCGATCCTGTGTCTGGCGGCCGATCTGGAGGACCTTCAGCGGCGTCTGGGCGATATTGTGATCGCCTACAAGCGCGACAAGACCCCGATTTATTGCCGTGACATCGGTGCTGAAGGGGCGATGACGGTTCTTCTGAAGGATGCGATGCAGCCAAATCTGGTCCAGACCCTGGAAAACAATCCAGCCTTTGTGCATGGTGGACCTTTCGCCAATATCGCGCATGGCTGCAATTCGGTGGTTGCCACGCAGACCGCGCTTGGTCTCGCGGATTATGTTGTCACCGAAGCCGGGTTCGGGGCTGATCTGGGGGCAGAGAAATTCTTCAACATCAAATGCCGCAAGGCCGGGCTGACACCTGCGGTCGCAGTCATTGTTGCAACTGTGCGGGCGATGAAGATGAACGGCGGCGTGGCCAAGGCAGATCTTGGCACAGAGAATGTCGATGCGGTGCAGAAAGGATGCGCCAATCTTGGACGGCATATCGAGAATGTGAAATCCTTCGGCGTTCCGGTGGTTGTTGCCATCAATCACTTCCATTCCGATACAGACGCCGAAGTCGCGGCAGTGAAGGATTTTGTCGCATCCGTCGGGTCCGAAGCGATCCTGTGCCGTCACTGGGCGGAAGGATCTGCAGGTGTCACGGATCTAGCGATGCGGGTTGCCGAGCTTGCTGATGCAGAGCGGTCGCAATTTGCACCACTCTACCCCGATGACATGCCCCTGTTCGAGAAGATCGAAACCGTCGCGCGCCGAATTTATCGGGCGGATGCGGTTCTTGCCGATGCAAAGATCAGAAATCAGCTGAAGGAATGGGAGCTCGCAGGCTATGGCACCCTGCCGGTCTGCATGGCCAAGACGCAGTATTCCTTTTCGACAGATCCGGATCTGCGTGGGGCGCCTCTCAATCACTCTGTGCCGGTGCGAGAGGTACGCCTGTCGGCGGGGGCTGGGTTCATTGTGGTCATTTGTGGCGAGATCATGACAATGCCGGGTCTTCCGCGAAAGCCTGCCGCGCAGACCATCCGCTTCAACGAGGACGGGCTTGTGGAAGGTTTGTTCTGAGT
>SKWJ01000449.1 GCA_007128995.1 Paracoccaceae bacterium | reverse complement strand
GTAGCAGAGAATACATGAAAGCTCATCCAGCGCCCCAAATCAACTGCTACGGGATAGAGTGGAAAAAAAGGAAGAGCCAACAGAATGAGAGCCATAACGCCCTGCTTTCTCTTTTCGCTGAGCCAGATTATGTAGACTAGCGGAGCGAGTGCGGCAAAATAGGCGATCAAAAACCCCCCAAGATTTACCAGGCCAAGCCTCGATGAGACCGCTTCGAAGCCATGTGCAGTGTCGTAGCTCAGCCAGCTGATTGCGCCACCGCATATTTCTTCAACAATCCCCCTCTCCGTCAGCATGGCACAGATTGGATAGGTGTCATCCAGTCGGGTATGTCTCATGGCGAACAAGAACGCAAAGATCGAAAAGCTCACAATAACTGCGATGCTCGCCATAGAGTGTGTCGCTGATGTCTTATGCAGTCCGGAGAAAAGAATTATTGCAAAGAATGTTGGAACGAAGAGAATCATCGCTTCGTGTGATAAAGTGCTTACTAGGAATGTGACGACCCCAAGCCACAGAAGCACCCAATTCGCTCGCACTGCACCCAGAGCGTAGAGGGAAATGCCTGCGAAAGTGATTAGCTCTTTTCGAACCGATCCTTGTGGATCGGCAACCCAAAATACAGCGAAAATAGCTGGGGAAATAATCAAAATGATTGATATCTTAGGGTTACGTATTGAGGTCGCGAGGATTCGAAATGTTGCGAAAGTCAGCGCTAGAAGTGATATTTGAATGATGATCGCAAATGCCAAAGGACCCAGATTCAGCCAGTCGCTTATCGAAATAATGGCTGATCCAAACGGACCTCGACGAATGGGTCCTGCTGCGTTATTGATCAGCCAATCGCCCTGCTTCCAGCTGTTTCCGCCGGCTCGATAGTCAAAAAGAACACGGAGCGAGACATAAAGAAAACTGAGAAAAAGGAATCCATCGGTTGCGTATTTCAGCAATAGAGAGCGGGCTGATGTATCAGCTGTCCTGACTTCCTCGCGCATCATATGCTCATCCCCTTGAAAATTCGTTCCGGTATGTTCCGGATAATCAGCATGATCAGGCGCCAGATCGGGCGTACGTAGATCGCGTCTTTCTTCCGTTCCACCGCGCGCGCAATTGCGTCTGCAACCTCGTTCGGTTCAGCGGTCAGCTTGGCGGGCAGGTCCATCCCTTTGGTCATCTGAGTCGCGACAAAACCCGGCACGACGGTCACAACGTGGACACCGCGTTTGGCGAGACGGTTGCGCAGGCCCGAGAGGAACGCCGTGAAGCCTGCCTTGGCGGAGCCGTAGACGTAGTTCGTTGCCCTGCCGCGGTCCCCGGCGACCGAACTGATGCCGACAATGGTGCCGCTGCCGCGTTCTTCAAAGCGGTTTGCCAGGAGCGCCAGAATGCTGGCGGGCCCTTCGTAGTTGCTCCGCATGACGCGGGCCGCGGCAGCAACGTCACGTTCATTTTCGGCTTGTTCTCCCATCAGACCAACCGCGCAGACAGCGATTTGCGGCAGTTCAGGAAGTTCTGCAACAAAGGCTTCGTGGCTGTTCGTGGCCAGCGCATCGAACTCATGGAGGCTGACCGAAACCCTGTGGCGCAACTCCATGTCTGTCTTGTCGGCTTCTAGGCTGGATGCCTTGCGCGCGGCCAGTTGCACAGGGTGGCCGAGGGCTGCGAAATTGTGCGCCAGCGCTTTGCCGATATCGGATCGCGCGCCGAGAATGAGAACCGGGAGCTTTGTCACAAGGCCAGCCTTTCTGATTGGGCCGACCGGAACCGGCTGGTGAATCCTTGGCCGTCGCGGTGGGCTTGAAACTCTGCGGCGCGCGTGTCTGACGCGCGCAACGTCGCGCTGGTCATGCGGCTGTCCTTCGCGAGGTAGAAGCGGCCACCATGCGCGATCGTGATCTGGTCGAGGCGATCCAACAGCGCGAGCGTTTTGGGCGTAACGGGGAAGTCGAGCGCCAGCGTATAACCTTCCATCGGGAAGGAGAAAGCGCTGTCCTGTTTGCCGAAGCGCTTCAGCACGGCCAGGAAGGACCCAGAACCGGTATTTGCAATCTCGGAAAGCAGCGCAGTGAGCCCGGGCTCGGATTGCTCCAGCGGCAACGCGCACTGAAATTGGGCGAAGCCTTTCCGTCCATAGATCCGGTTCCACCCCAGGATCGCATCGAGCGGATAGAAATAGCTATCCCAATCCACGAGCTGCGTGTCTGTCTTTCGTGCTCCGGCCCAATAGTAGAGCGCATTGAAAGCCCGCACGGTGAAGCTGTTCAGCGCGAATGCAGGGAAGTCTATCGGTACGCTAAGCTTGCGCTTGGGCTTGATCGCGAAAGGAGCCTGCGCCTGCCGAGGGGACAGATCAGCGCGGATGGCATGCTCTCCAAGCATCACAAGGGATCTGCCCAGATTGCCGCCGGTCCCGAGGCAATCGATCCAGGCTACCGAGTAGGTCGCGTCCTGCGCAGCCTCAAATGCATTCATGGCAGCTTTGAGGTTTGGGGTCGCAATGGTGGTCTGGCGAATCCAGGCGGTTTCCACCTTACTGAGACGGATGCCGGCCCGCAAGATAATGCCAGTCAGCCCCATTCCGCCTAGCGTGTGGTCGAAGAGGGGCGCGTCATCCTCCAGAGAACAACGCCGAGTTTCACCGTCTGGGCCCATGACGTCGATCCAGTCGACGCAGCAGCGGAAGCTTCCGTCCAAATGGTGGTTCTTGCCATGCACGTCCGCCGCGATCGCACCGCCGAGCGTCACAAACTTGGTCCCCGGTGTGACCATGGGGAACCAGCCACGCGGCAAGAAGGCCGCTATGATATCTCCGAGCAGCACACCTGCCTCGGCAACAAGCTGGCCAGAGGCAGGATCGAAGGCAATCATCCGGTTAAGATGGCGCATCTGGATTGTTGCGGAAGAGTTGATGGCGCTGTCACCATAAGCGCGCCCATTGCCTCGGGCGATCAGGCTAGGCTCCGATACCACCAGTTGCCGCAGCGCCTCGACGCTGCGTGGTGCAAGCTTGCGCGCTTCCAGAACTGGATATCGACCCCAACCCGCCAGCTTCATGCAGCCACCGCAAGGCGTCGATCGGTGAAAACGAAGCGCCGATCGAGGTTGTACTTGACGACATAACCGACTGACAGTCCGAGAACAGCGCCCAGCTCACGCATCAAGTCTGTCTGCCAGATCAACCAGAACGCAGTCTCAGTGCCCCAGAATATAGCTGTCGTGAAGAGTCCCATTGCCGTGTAGAGGGAGAATTTACGGCTGTGGTTCTTTACCCCGGTCTCAAGGTCAAAAAATATCCAGCGCTTATCCAGCGCATACTTGATGACGAGCCCTACGATGGTACCAGCGCCTACTGCGCCCGCAAAATAGAGCCCGCTTTCCCCGTATTGCAGAACAAGCCGTTGGGTGGCGAGATTGGCAATGGTCGCCACTACAGCAAATGCGGCGTATCGCAGAATAAGCGTCTGAAGGGTCATGCAATTGCCCCCACCACGACGAAGCCCAGAATGATCAGCAGGCAAATTTGGCTGGTCCGGTCCTTCGCTGCATAAACGACCGGGTCGTCATGCATGTGCCCGCGATGGGCCACCATCACAGTGCGGGTGATCCAGTAAAGCAGAACGGCGCAAACACCCCAGAGAGCTTCTGGGTTGGCATATAACTCGACCACGGCGGGAGAATTGACATAAAGCGTCATGACAAGAACCGCGACATAACCAGCGCCGATTGCGATCATCGAGATGATTGGCAGATCATCGACATGGTAGCCGCGCCCGCTGGCCTTGAGATTGCCACGTTCAGCGCTGTCGATAAGCTCCGCCTGACGTTTCACAGCGGCCAGAGACAAGAAGAAAAACACCGAGAATGCCAGCAGCCAGACAGAGAGCGTGATGTTCGTCGCGACGCCGCCGGCCAGAATACGCTTCGTGTACAATCCAGCCAAGACACAGATATCAATG
>SKWJ01000445.1 GCA_007128995.1 Paracoccaceae bacterium | reverse complement strand
GCCATCCCGCATCGGACGGCGGCTGCGCGGCCCGGAAAAGGCTGCGATCCTCTTTCTCTGCCTTGGGGAAGAACGCGGATCTGACCTGATGCGGAAACTCGATGACAGCGACATCCAGAAGATAACGCGCGCTGTATCGGGTTTGGGCGTGATCCCGGCCCCGCTGGTGGAAGAAGTGATGACCGAATTCACGGAAACCGTGACCAATGGCGCAGGTGTTATCGGCTCGCTTGCCATTGCGGAAAACATGCTTCGCAGCTTCCTGCCTGCAGAACAGGTCGATGCCATCTTGAAAGATATTCGCGGGCCCCTGCAGGAACGCGATCTCTGGTCACGGCTTGGGTCCATGAATGAGCGTGTCATTGCCGAATACCTTGAGGGCGAGCATGACCAGACGGCTGCTGCGATTCTGTCCAAGCTGCCAACCGAGATCGGCGCGCGGACACTGACTGCGATGCCACCAAAGCGGATGCACGCCGTTGTCGAGCGGATGATCAAGATGAAAGCCGTGCCCGCGGAAACGATGCGGCATATCGAAGAAACGCTGCAGCGCGAACTGGTGACGAGATCCAGCCACTCTGGCGCTGTCGAGATGCACAAGCGCATGGCGGATCTGTTCAACAAGCTTGACCGCGATACGTTCGAGACATTGTCTACAAGTCTGGAAAAACGCATGCCACAGGATTTCAGCCCCATCCGCCAGAAGATGTTCACCTTCGACGATCTTGTGAAACTGGATCTCCAAAGCCTTGCACGCGTGATGCGCGGCCTGCAGGGAAACACGCTTCCCCTCGCACTTCGCGGGGCATCGGAAGACATGCGCAAGCAGTTTCTGGCCGCACTGCCGATGCGCTCGCGCGATATGCTGCTGGAAGAATTAAGCATCATGGGTGCTGTACGCGGACGCGATGTCCGGGCGGCACAGGCCGCAATCGTGGAATGCGCGCGCGACCTTGCCGCGCAGGACATCATCAGATTGCCCAGCACCGAGGATGAGGAAGAACTTATTGAATGATCGCCCCCGGTTTGAATGGCCGCTTACTGTCGATAGCCCCATAATGCTATCGCGCAAAATGCGGCCCAGTTCAGCGAAGGTATCGGGCAAGATGGTTTTTGCAGACAGATCTCGGCTTCATGTATGCGCCTTGTCCGCATCGTTCAGCGATAGGGGCGTCGCGGAAGGCTTCCGATCATCTCGATATCCAGGGTTATCGGCACGAAGCGCCCACCGCCCCCATTCAGATGGAGCCCCCCTGACAGGATCTGCACAGCCGCATTCTGCCCGATCCTGGAAGTGTCGCGCGCATCGGTGATAATTGCATAGAGCCGCTCAAGCCGGGCGCGTTCTTCCGGGTTCTGCAATTTCTCGATATCATATTTCTTGGCGAAGAGTGCGGCCTGACGGTCGACATCAAGTCCGACAACAGCTTCCGGCATGCCTAGCGCGGTGCGCATGAACTTGCCCATCATCGGGTCTTTCAGGATATCGAACCACGTCTTTACCTTCTCCGCCTTCTGACGAAACTCCAGAACATTGCCAACCGTCTCGCTTTTCTCAGCTTGTCCATTAATAAACTGTCGTTCGACATAGCGCGCAACGATCCCGTCTTGCCATGCGCGTTCCATCACCGAGGTATTGCCCTCTCCCCCCGGACCAAAGCCAAGCCCCTTGTGAAGCTCCATGAAGCGCGGGTCCGTCAGTCGCCGCACAAGCGATTCGGGCTTTGTCGGGTCGCTTTCCAGTATCTTGCGGATCATCGCCTTGCCGAAGATCTGATCCTCGAGATTGAATGCCTTCATCACGAAGACATACAGTCTGCGATCTGCCAGCAGATCGTCCACATTGCGGATCTCTGAAATGCGGTCGCGGAACGTCGCTATGGAGCGGCTGTGTTCGGCGCTGTCGCGGATCGCAGTGACCTGCGCATCGCGGGTTGCATCCGCTATGCGCAGGCCAAGCTGAGTAGAGGTGCCGATGACCCCGGTCATGAGCGCGCGGCGATCGCGATCCTGCCAGATGACAGCGCAGCCGCGTCTGACGGGGTCGCATGGAATTCGTCTTGCCCGCGGTCCGTGGCCTGTCGGGCGAGGATGACCTCTTCATGGCGCAGGACCGGGCGCAAAGCGCTCAGGGCCTTGTAGTAGTCCCCGATGCTTACGAAATTCGCGGACTCGAAAATCTGGCCGACATTTGTGCCGCCAAAGACTGTTGCCAGCACGGCAAGCTGCTTCTGGATGGCGGGAACCAGATCTTCGCGCAGATCGGCGCGGGTCAGCGCAGTCTGAATCAGAAAATAGACACGCCGTACAGGGGTCACGATACCCTCGGGGTCCAGCAGATCATGCCCGCGAATGACATCGGCATGGCTTTCGATGGTCAGCACATGACGGCGCGAAGAATTGCGCATCGCACAGCCATTCACGATGATCCGCTCATCGGGTTTCAACGTCAGTTTCAGGGCCATTGCCTTACCCCCCCGGATGAAGGGCTGGGATTGGCGCTTCCGCAGCCACGGGCGTGGGATGCGCAGGCGTACCAGCCAAGCCCGCGATTATGGTCCGGTTTATCTCGGCCAGAGCCATGACGCCGGGGTCGCCGCCCATGACGGCACTGGTCTGCCGGTCGATCCAGAGCGCGATGGAAATGAGTCCTGCGCGCAACTCTGGCGACAGCGCATTTCCCGGCTGGGCAAGATCATATTTCAGTTCGTTCCAGAATGTCTGGTTTTCAGCAAGCGCGGCACGCAACCCGCGCGAGAGAATTTCTATACGCTCCAGACCTGTTGCAGTGTCGAAAGCGGCATGCGCTTCCAGCTGCCCGGTCAGGCGCGACAGGATGCGGCGCTCTATCTGGCGGGGGGATTCGCTTTGACGAATGGTGGATTTATAGGCGGCAATGCTCATGCGTTCTGCTTTCCTGTGGTCCCGGTCTTCTGACCGGGAGGATATTCACACTGTATACGGTAAGAGTGGGTGCTTCATCCGGACCTGCGGTCAGATCTGATAGGTGCGGGGGCCTGTGAAAGCCCCCGCCCTTGACCTGATTTCCAAGCTCAGCTCAGATCAAGGCCCTCAGCGAAAGAGGCTGAGGATGTTCTGCGGGCCCTGGTTGGCGATGGAAAGCGCCTGTGTGGCCAGCTGCTGCTGGACCTGCAACGCCTGCAGACGCGCGGCTTCCTGCTCCATATCTGCATCGATCATCCCACCGATGCCGCTGTCGAGACGGTCTGTCAAAGTGTTCAGGAAGGTTTGCTGGTTCTCGATCGCCTTCTCAGCAATACCGAGAGCTGTAGCGTAGTCGACCATCGAGCCGAGCTGAGTTCTTGATGTGCTTACGCCTGCCTCATCAAAATCGCCACTAAGCGCTGTGACAAGGGCATTGACATCTACGCCTGCCAAGACGACCTCGCTTGCTTCGACGTTCGCGCCATTCCTGTAGAGTCCGGTGATGACAGTCTTACCGGCGCCTGCAACAAGGTTTTCCCCATTGAAGTTTGCCTGCGAAAGGATGTTGGTCATTTGAGTGCGCAAGGCCGTCAGCTCTGCGGTCACCGCAGCCTGATCGCCGGCCGGCAGGTTGATCCCAAAGGACTGCCGGTCGATGAATTGCTTGGCCAGATCGACGACCGCTTCAACACCAAGTCGCGCTGTCGCGATGGAGTTCTTGGCGATTGTCATGCTTTCGCCAACGGATTTGTTCAGCGAGCTGTCAGAGTTCATCACCTCGGAAATTGTGAAATAGGCCGCGTTATCTTTGCCGGACGCCACTTTCAGGCCGCTGCTTATGCGGTCTTGTGTGTTGCCAAGATTGTTGTTGATGTTACGCAGCGATGTCAGCGCATTCATTGCGGAATTGTTGGTGAGGATCGATGTCATGTCATTTCCCTTTCTAGGGTCTTGAGTATGATGTTCGTCTTTCTGACGAAAACTGGCATCCTGGCCTGCATCGGCCTTGGCCG
>SKWJ01000289.1 GCA_007128995.1 Paracoccaceae bacterium | reverse complement strand
CGCCTTGCGCAGCCTGTCGTAGGATTCTTGGAAATTGGCTGTCTGGGGGCCATGTACGATCATCACTCCCAGGGCGAGCGCCTCAAACGGGTTCTTGCCGCCCATTCTGACCCCGGACAGTGGCAGCGATTGTCCTGGATAGGCAACTGGCACCAGCCGATACCACAACCCCATTTCGCCAAGTGAGTCCGCAATATAAACTTGGGTCTGTGGTGTAATCTTGTCCCCGCGGGCGCGCCGGGCAATGCGTTTTGGGTCGAAGACAGCGCAGGCCGTGGCTTCGGTCTTGTCGGCGTCTTTCATCTGGCGCGGAGCAATGATCATCAGCAGGTCGGGTCTGAGGCTGAGCGCATGCGCATGGGCGCGCATGACCTCGGCCTCTTCCGCTTGACGGGTCGAGGCCGCTAGCCAGACAGGCCGGTTGCCGATCTGCTTGGCCAGACGCGCCCGTTCTTCGGCGTGGTCGGGTGGCGGTGCGGATGCCGCCTTGAGAAGTCCGGTTACCCGCATTTTTGGTTTCGGTGCGCCAATATCCTGAAACAAGGTGAAGGAACGAGCGTCCTGAACGTGGATTTCCGTGAAATGGTCCATCAGCCAGCCATTCGCCTTTGCGACACGTCGCCTGCGCCGAAGGCGTCTTGGGGTGACATGTGCATTGAGCATGAACATGGGAATACCGTGCGCTCGGGTTTCCACCAGCATGCGGGGCCAGAGATCCATTTCCGAGAGAACAAACAGATCGGGGCGCCAATGGTCCAGAAAGCGCCGGATCGCACGCGGGCAGTCAACGGGCGCATATTGATGCATGACGCGCTCTGGAAGCTCGCGCGCGGCCAGCGCATCAGCCGATGCGCGTGTGATGGATGTTATCAGAAAATGCGTCTGTGGGCGCGCCGCGCTCAGGCGCTTCAGCAATGTCAGCAAGACACCCGTCTCGCCGACACTCACACCGTGAAGCCAGATCAGTTCACCTTCCGGACGTTGCAAGGCTGCATAGCCCCACTTCTCGGTCAGGCGGGCAACGTCTTCCTTTCCATCTCTCGCGCGCCATCGCAGCACCACCTTCCAGATCGGCGATGCAATCAAACTGAAGGCCAGATAGGCGCGAATCAGCATTGGTGGGGATGCTGAAATATTCATGAAACCTCGCTTCGCGCTGCAATTTTCCGGTCGGCAGCCGTTTGCGAAACGGCTTATATCAGATCTGCCCCAAGTGGCAATCAGCCACAAATAGCAGCCTATGACAGGGTTCGCGCTCAGGTTGATTTTACGTTTCTGCACATCGTTTGCTAAATTTTCAAAAATATGGTAATTTTTCCTACAATGTCTTTGTTGGCAGATCTGTGTCAGCATTTTATCAGTGAAGGGAGTGGAGAATGAGAACGAAATTATCAGGCTTGGCCGTTGTGGGTCTGTTGGCTGTCTCGGCCTCTCATGTTGGTGCGACGACAATCACACCATCATCTAACATAGAAACAGGTGGCGGGGATATCACGGGAACAGGTATTGACGACCCGGTATTCGGCACGCTGTCTTACACATGGAACATGTTTACCGAAGAAGGTGTCCCGGGCACGAATACCATCAGTTTCTGGAATCAAACCGGATTGCCTGCGCAGGCAACCTATACATGGTCGATGCTCTCTAATTCGGACCAAGAAGCTACGATGTCGGTGCTGGCCGTGCAGAACGGGGCGTTTACAGTTCTCGCCGAGGGGACTGTCGGAGATTCAGGCGGGCCACTTCAGTTCGCCTTGGCCAATGACGCAACGATCAGCTTTTTCCTTTCGACAAATGAAGAGGCATCAGCGCCAGGAGCGCAGGCCAGCGGCTCGGTGACTTTTGCCCCGATTCCGCTTCCAGCGGGTGCGTTGCTGCTGCTGACGGCACTGGGCGGCTTGGCGGCAACGCGTCGCTTCAAGAAATCCAGCGAAGCTGCGTAATCAGGCGACATTCCGGCGATCCTTCGCGTGATTGGCGGAAATTTTAAGACTTTTAAAGGGGCGCACTGCGTCCCTTTATTCATCCCGCATTATCAGCGCACTGCACGACACAGAAAAGGTGGGGACGAGCAAGGGCGTCAGACTTTGATCGTTGACTGCAATGACATGGGCGGCAGGCTGGTGCACAGCATAGGTATCGTGCGCGCGAAGGCGAAGATCGGGATGAAGAGCCTTGCCAATAGTATGCGACGGCTGGCGCAGCTGCGCCGCCTGAACCTCTGCCCGGCGTGATCCGGGGTGCAAGGCTCAGGCCGCAGGGTTCAAAACCGCCATGACCGGCGGATCGGTCACTGGCGACGCTGCCAAACATGCCAGTAAGCCGCTTGCTGCCGGCTTCACGCCGCCTAACTGGCCCGCAACAGCGGGAAACGGTGCAAATAGAGGCGCCCTAGTGGGTAAAAGTGCTACCACCCTGTGTCACCCTATCGGATCAGGACTTTGGTTTGCGGCGTGAAAGAGATGCGGGCTCTGCCGAAGCGCTTGTCACCGCTCATGCGTCAACGCGGTGTCGTAGGCGAGAAGCTGTTTGTCGAGTACCCGGGCGCGCGCATCGCCGTGAGGCGATGTATTCAAGACGTGTTTTTCACGCTTGGGTCAATGCCAACGGTTGGATCGGCTTTGTCAATCCGGGGGGGCCGCGCGCCTGGCGCAGCGCTTACCAACTAGCTGCCGTCAGAACGCGCCGTGGCCAGTTCACTGAAGAGGCGGGGCATGCGGAAGTAGAGGGTGACCTTACCTGGCCTGCAGGCCTCATGACCGAGCGCGCAGGCCAACGAGGATTTGCCGACCCTGCAGGGTCCGGTGATCAGGATGCTGCGTGCTTGGCAATCCAGGCACTGTCTTTCAGGCTCAGGAACAGCATGCGGTCCAGCGTTCGCACAGCGCGATAATTATTCGCCGGATCAATGCCTGATCCGGCTTATTCTTCCTTGCAGGCGCTGTCTGCGGCGCAGAAGGGAATGCTGGGTTACTCCGCCCCCGCATTGGATGGCCAGCATCGGCGGGCGGGCGATGCCTGTCGGAGTACCCGTGATGGTCATGCACCGCGATCTGCCACGAGGGCTCTTCCGGAACCGGCGGGCGCAGAGCATCGCGTCTTTCGGGGGCGGGTAGCGGTTTAAGGAGCGCCAGCCCGGCGGGTGCCAAGCTGCGCTTGGGACTCTCCCAATGGCTTGACATATTTGACGATGCTTCATAATATCATCGATAATAATACAAAACGCCGAGGAAATTATGATTATTGCCGCCTTTACCGACGCCGATGGGCCTGGCCTTGGGGTTGTGGAGGAAGATGTGCTCGCCGTGATCGCGCGCGGCGAGTCTGGTCGTGCCCTGCTTGACCTGATCGAGGCGGAGGACGATGCGCAAATCAAGATTCGGTCCGAGATTGCGCACGCGCCCCGCGTCGCTCTGTCGACGGTGCGTCTCGATCCGCCCGTCGTCTCGCGTGACCGCGCATTGATTTGCGTGGGCAAGAACTATCGTGCCCACGCGAAGGAATTCTTCGGAAGCGGATTTGATTCCACGGCACAGGACGAAATCCCCAAGGCGCCAGTGATATTTGCGAAGCTCGGCTCCAGTCTGGTGGGGGAAGGCGCGGTTATCAATGCATCGCTGGACCCGACCGAAACTGTGGATTATGAGGGCGAACTGGCGATTATCATTGGAAAGCGTGCCCATAAGGTCGCCAAGGCGGATGCCTTCGATGTCGTCTTCGGTTACACCATTTGCAATGATGTAACCTCACGCGCGCTACAGAAACGCCATAATCAATGGCTTATCGGGAAGAGTCTGGACAGTTTCTGCCCGCTGGGGCCTTGGATCGTGACGGCGGACGACATGGGCGACATTACCAGGCATGAGCTTGTCACGCGGGTTAATGGTGTAGAACGTCAGCGTGCCGTGATCCGCGATCTTATTTTCGATATTCCCACCCTGATCGAAACCCTGAGTGCG
>SKWJ01000186.1 GCA_007128995.1 Paracoccaceae bacterium | reverse complement strand
TCACCGCGCCCATGTCCACCTCGTTGAAGGTGGTCAGCATGGCGGCGGTGTTCTGCGCCTCTTTCAGCCGCCGCGCGATGGTCTGGCGCAAGCGGGTCATCTTGACGCGCTCTTCGCGGGCCGCATCATCTGCGGGCACAGCCGGGCGCGGGGCTTGTTGGGCTGCCGGGGTGGGCACAGCCGGCGCAGCCGCTGGGGCCGCCGCGGCGGCTTTGTGCACATCCTCTTTCATGATCCGCCCGTCACGCCCGGTTCCTGTGACCTGATCCGCCGACAAGCCTTTCTCGGCCATCAGCTTTTTCGCTGAGGGGGCATCTTCCACATCGCGATCACCGCCAGACGCGGGCTTTGCGTCAGAGGCTGGCGCAGCCGCCGGTGCGGTGGCGTCCGCACTTCCGGAAATGACGGCGAGCTTTCCGCCCGCCCCGACCGTGCTGCCCTCAGCCGCGATAATTTCGGTCAGAACACCCGCAGCAGGGGCGGGAACTTCCACGGACACCTTGTCGGTTTCCAACTCGCAGAGCATTTCGTCCTGGGCAACAGCATCGCCGGGTTTCTTGAACCAGCTGGCGACGGTCGCCTCTGCAACGCTTTCGCCCAGCGCAGGTACCATGACATCGACACGCTCATCGCGCTTACCTTTCGGCGCCGTATCGGGTGCACTGGCTGGTGCGCTCGGTGTCGGCTCGGCAGCGCTGCCCGGTTCAGTGATCATGGCCAGCAGGGCATCCACGCCGACAGTGTCTCCTTCAGCGGCGACGATCTCGCCCAATGTTCCCGCAACCGGCGAGGGAACCTCGACCGTGACCTTGTCGGTTTCCAGCTCACAGAGCATTTCATCGACCGCGACCGCATCTCCCGGCTTCTTGAACCAGGTCGCAATCGTTGCTTCCGATACGCTTTCGCCCAGGGCGGGCACTCGAACTTCGGTGGACATGTGCTTGTTATCCCTCGATTGTCAACGCTTCGTTCACGAGCGCTGCTTGTTGTGCTTTGTGTTGACTTGCCAATCCGGTCGCGACAGAGGCCGCGGCCGTCCGCCCGACATAACGTGGACGCTTGGTTGTGCCGGACAGACGGCTGAGAACCCATTCGACATTCGGTTCGATGAAGGTCCAGGCGCCCTGGTTCTTGGGCTCTTCCTGACACCACAGGATTTCAGCATTCGGAAAACGTTCCAGTTCCTTCAGCAGCGCCATTGCCGGGAAAGGATAGAATTGCTCGACACGCAAAAGATATATATCGTCAATCCCGCGCGCATCGCGCTCCTCAAGAAGGTCAAAATAGACTTTGCCGGAACACATCACGACACGGCGGATCGCCTCGTCCTTTTTCAACACCGTATCGCTGTTGCCCTTTTGCGCATCATCCCACAACACCCGATGAAAGCTCGAACCTTCAAGGAAGTCCGATGCTTCTGAAATGCACAGTTTGTGGCGCAGCAGTGATTTGGGTGTCATCAGCACCAGTGGTTTTCTGAAACTGCGATGAATCTGCCGACGCAGGATATGGAAGTAATTCGCCGGGGTCGAGCAGTTGGCAACGATCCAGTTGTCCTGAGCCGACATTTGCAGGAACCGCTCCAGCCGTGCTGAACTGTGTTCCGGCCCCTGCCCTTCAAACCCGTGCGGCAACAGCATCACAAGACCGGACATGCGCAGCCATTTGCTTTCGCCTGACGAAATGAACTGATCAAACATGATCTGCGCGCCATTGGCAAAATCACCGAATTGCGCTTCCCACATGACCAGCGCATTCGGTTCTGCCAGCGAATAGCCATATTCAAACCCAAGAACAGCATATTCCGAAAGCATGGAATCGATGACCTCGTAGCGCGCCTGCCCGTCCTTGATGTTGTTCAGCGGGTAGTATCGGTCCTCGGACTGCTGATCGATAAAGGCGGAATGCCGCTGGCTGAAGGTACCACGGGTCGAATCCTGCCCAGCAAGGCGAACCGGATAGCCCTCGGTCGTCAGGCTGCCAAACGCCAGCGCTTCCGCTGTCGCCCAGTCAAAGCCCTTTCCGGACGCGAACATCTCCTTCTTGGCCTCAAGCTGTCGCGCAACTGTCTTGTGAATGTTGAACCCGTCAGGATAGCGGGTCAGGGCTTCCCCGACTTCGTCCATGCTGGCTTTGGAGATCCATGTTTCTCCGCGCTGATACTCCTCACCTTCCCGGTTGAGGTGCGACCAGCGCCCATCCAGCCAGTCCGCCTTGTTGGGCTTGTAGGTTTTCCCGGTTTCAAACTCATCATTCAGGAAGGCCTGAAACGCCGCCTTCATGTCCTCGATTTCGCCTTCGGGGATAAGCCCATCCGCAACCAGCCTTTCGGTGTAAAGCTGCAGCGTCGATTTGTGTTTCTTGATCCGGGTATACATCGCGGGGTTGGTGAACATGGGCTCATCCCCCTCGTTATGCCCGAAGCGCCGATAACAGAAGATGTCGATGACAACATCCTTCAGGAACTTCTGACGAAACTCGATCGCGACTTTCGCCGCATGGACAACCGCCTCGGGATCATCGCCATTCACATGGAAGATCGGCGCTTCCACCATCAGGGCAATATCTGTCGGATAGGGAGAGGAGCGCGAGAAATGCGGCGCTGTCGTGAAACCGATCTGGTTGTTGACAACAATATGCATCGTCCCGCCGGTGCGGTGCCCGCGCAGCCCCGACAGACCGAAGCCTTCTGCCACCACGCCCTGACCGGCAAACGCCGCATCACCGTGCAGCAGCACGGCCAGAACCTGACGGCGCTCTGTGTCGTTCATCTGGTCTTGCTTGGCGCGGACCTTTCCCAGCACGACCGGATTCACAGCTTCCAGATGCGACGGATTCGCAGTCAGTGACAGGTGAACGGCATTGCCGTCAAATTCGCGGTCAGACGAGGCCCCAAGATGATATTTCACATCTCCTGACCCGTCGACATCTTCAGGCTTGAAGCTGCCGCCCTGAAACTCGTTGAAGATCGCGCGGTAGGGTTTGGCCATCACATTGGCAAGAATGTTCAACCGGCCCCGATGCGGCATCCCGATCGCAATTTCCTTCAGGCCAAGCGCACCCCCGCGCTTGATGATCTGCTCCATCGCTGGAATGGTGGCCTCGGCCCCGTCCAGCCCGAAGCGTTTTGTTCCCATATATTTCACATGCAGGAATTTTTCGAAGCCTTCTGCCTCGACCAGCTTGTTCAGGATTGCGCGGCGGCCCGCCTTGGTGAACTGGATCTCCTTGCCATACCCTTCGATCCGCTCCTTCAGCCACGCAACCTGCTCGGGATCCGATATATGCATGAATTGCAGCGCGAATGTTCCGCAATATGTGCGTTGCAGGATCTCGATGATCTGACGCAGCGAGGCGACTTCCAGACCAAGGACATTGTCGATGAAAATCGGCCGGTCCATATCGGCTTCTGTGAAGCCATAGGTGCGCGGCTCCAGTTCCGGATGCGGTTCTTCCTTGCGCATCCCCAGTGGGTCCAGATCCGCAACCAGATGACCCCGGATACGATAGGCACGAATGATCATCAACGCCCGCAAACTGTCGATGACTGCAACGCGCACCTGCTCGCTGCTCAGCGTGACACCTTTTTCGGCGGCTTTGGCGGCGATTTTCTCTGCAGCAGCCTGCTTTTCAGCAACAGGCGCCGCAGCGGGCCATTCGCTGGTCAGTGCAGAGGTCCATTCATCGGTTGGCATCGGGGGCCAGTCCTGACGTGCCCAGCTTGGCCCCGAGGCTGCACGCTGTGCATCCTGTGTGCTTTCGCCCAAAACCTTGAAATACTCGGCCCAGACCTCATCCACGGACTGTGGATCAGTGGCGTGTCGCGCCTGCAAGGCTTCGACATAGGCCGCATTCTGGCCTTCCAGAAAAGTTTCGCCCTGCATCGGGCCGGGGCTATGATCGTTCATCGTGTCACCTCTGTGAGACAGTCTGAGGGGGTTTGGTCAAGCGGGATGAAGGCATGTGAAGCGGTTGGCGCATATTCAAGCTTAACGCGCAAGCCCGGGCAAAGTTGCGCCAGAACATAACACAGACGATGGCCCAGACCCCCCAAACGCGCTGACAAGGCCAGCGCGTCCGGGATGATGGTTGGATCAACCTTTTCTGGGCTCACTCCGACGCCTCCTCCCACGAGACTTGGGCTTACTTGCCGATGGCCTTGAGAACAGCCTCACCCAGTCCTGCCGGACTATCGGCCACGACAATCCCGGCGCTCTTCATCGCTTCGATCTTGTCGTCCGCGCCGCCCTTGCCACCGGCCACGATCGCACCCGCGTGACCCATGCGACGCCCCGGAGGGGCCGTGCGACCGGCAATGAACCCAGCGACAGGCTTCATGCGCCCGCGCTTGGATTCCTCTTTCAGAAACTGCGCGGCTTCTTCCTCGGCGCTGCCGCCAATCTCGCCGATCATGATGATCGATTCAGTCTCATCATCTGCAAGGAACCATTCCAGAACATCAATATGTTCCGTTCCTTTGATCGGGTCACCACCGATACCGACGCAAGTGGACTGGCCAAGACCGACATCGGTTGTCTGCTTGACCGCCTCATAGGTCAGCGTGCCCGAGCGCGAGACAACACCTACCGACCCGCGCCGATGGATATGACCCGGCATGATGCCAATCTTGCAGGCATCCGGCGTGATGACTCCGGGGCAGTTCGGCCCGATCAGGACCGAGGTGCTACCTTCCAGCGCGCGCTTGACCTTCATCATGTCCAGCACCGGGATCCCCTCGGTGATGCAAACGATCAGGTCCATCCCTGCATCAATCGCCTCGAGGATCGAATCTGCGGCGAAGGGGGGCGGAACATAGATGACAGAGGCATTCGCTTCGGTCTTGGCCTTGGCTTCATGCACCGAATTGAAGACTGGCAGGTCCAGATGCGTCTGTCCGCCCTTGCCGGGCGTTACACCGCCCACCATCTGCGTGCCATAGGCAATGGCCTGTTCGGAATGAAAAGTTCCCTGCGAGCCTGTGAACCCCTGACAGATGACCTTGGTATTTTTATCAACGAGAACAGCCATCTTTCTTATCCCTTCACCGCTTTGACGATCTTCTGCGCACCGTCTTTCAGGTCGTCCGCAGCAATCACGTTCAGGCCGGAATTTGCGATAATATCCTTGCCCTTCTCGACATTTGTCCCTTCAAGCCGCACCACCAACGGCACTTGCAGGCCGACTTCCTTCACAGCAGCGATCACGCCCTCTGCGATGATGTCGCAGCGCATGATGCCGCCGAAGATATTGACCAGAATACCTTTTACATTCGGGTCAGAAGTGATGATCTTGAAAGCTTCAGTCACTTTCTCCTTGGTGGCACCGCCACCAACATCCAGAAAGTTCGCGGGTTCCGCACCATAGAGCTTGATGATGTCCATGGTTGCCATCGCCAGACCTGCGCCGTTGACCATGCAACCGATCTCGCCATCCAGCGCGATGTAGTTCAGGTCGTATTTCGAAGCGGCCAGTTCCTTGGGGTCTTCTTCCGTCTCGTCGCGCAACGCCAGAATGTCAGCCTGACGATACAGAGAATTGCTGTCAAAGCCCATCTTCGCATCAAGGCATTTCAGGTCGCCATCGGTTGTCACGATCAGCGGGTTGATCTCGACCATCTCGGCGTCGCGCTCGACAAACATTTTATATAGCTTGCCGACCAGATCCACACATTGCTTGACCTGCTTGCCGCTCAACCCCAGCGCAAACGCCACCCGACGCCCGTGGAAACCCTGAATTCCTGTGGCTGGGTCAACGCTGAAAGACAGGATTTTCTCGGGCGTCTGGGCTGCAACTTCTTCGATATCCATGCCGCCCTCGGTCGAGACGACGAAGCTGATCCGGCTGCTCGCCCGATCCACCAGCAACGCGAGATAAAGTTCGCGCTCGATATCAGAGCCATCCTCGATGTAAATGCGGTTGACCTGACGGCCTGCCGGCCCGGTCTGATGGGTGACAAGCGTGCGGCCCAGCATGGCTTTCGCATGCTCCTCTGCCTCGGCCACAGACTTGGCCAGACGAACACCGCCCTTTTCACCTGCCGAAGCTTCCTTGAAGCTTCCCTTGCCGCGCCCGCCGGCATGGATTTGCGCCTTGACCACCCATAGCGGGCCATCCAGTTCGCCCGCGGCACTCTTTGCTTCTTCCGCCTTGAAAACAATACGTCCATCGGAAACAGGCACGCCGTAAGAGCGCAAAAGCCCTTTTGCCTGATACTCATGAATGTTCATGAAACTGTCCCATTCTTGCTGCTGTTGCGCCGTGAATGGCAGATTACACGTGAAAAACAATGAATATTTGCTGACAATCCTGCATATAAGCGGAAAATCGAAAGGTTGTGATCACAGCCTGAAAATGTGTGATCACAAATATGACTGCACAAGCGAAACTGCTGATCCTGTCGCAGAAACCAGACGGCATGAAAAAGGCCGCGCAAGATACGCGGCCTTTCTAAACACCGAATCGTCTGCGTCACGCAAGCGAAGAATCAATACCCTTGCAGGCGTCAACCAGTCCGCGCACCGCTTCGACGGATTTGTCGAACATCGCCTGCTCATCCTTGGTCAGCTTGATATCGACAACTTTTTCGATCCCGTTGGCCCCGATGATTGTCGGAACACCGACATACATCCCTTTCAGACCAAATTCACCATCGCAGTAAGCGGCACAGGGCAAAAGGCGCTTCTGATCCCGAAGGTAGGATTCGGCCATTTCAATCGCGCTGGTCGCAGGCGCGTAGAAAGCTGATCCTGTCTTCAGCAGGCCCA
This sequence comes from Paracoccaceae bacterium, assembly GCA_007128995.1. GTDB lineage: Bacteria > Pseudomonadota > Alphaproteobacteria > Rhodobacterales > Rhodobacteraceae > Roseinatronobacter. The sequence goes on along the minus strand of SKWJ01000186.1, from coordinate 7,367 downwards.
CGATCTCTGCGCCGCCGTCACGCGTACGCTGCACGATCGCATCCAGCTTGTCCTGACTTGTCCAGCCCATGTCGATCAGATCCGGCAAGGGAATACCCGCAACAGTCGAATACCGCACAAGCGGAACCATGGTATCGCCATGCCCGCCCAGAACAAAGGCCGTGACATCACGCATCGACACTTTGAATTCAAGGCTGAGGAAGTGCCGGAAACGCGCTGAGTCCAGAACCCCGGCCATCCCGACGACCTTGTTATGTGGCAGGCCGGAAAATTCACGCAGCGCCCAGACCATGGCATCAAGCGGGTTCGTAATACAGATGACAAATGCATTGGGGGCATGGGCAGCGATGCCCTCGCCCACAGATTTCATCACCTTGAGGTTGATGCCCAGAAGATCATCACGGCTCATACCGGGCTTGCGCGGCACGCCCGCCGTCACGATACAGACATCTGCATCTGCAATATCGGCATAGTCATTCGTGCCCCTGAAACTTCCATCGAACCCTTCGGACGGACCCGATTCTGCAATATCGAGTGCCTTGCCTTGCGGGATGCCTTCTGCAATGTCGAACATGACGACATCGCCCAGTTCCTTGATCGCGGCGAGATGGGCGAGCGTGCCGCCAATCTGCCCCGCGCCGATCAGCGCAATTTTGGGTCTGGCCATAAGTGATCTCCGGATCTTTATTTGTGACAAACCTTGCCTAGAGCCTTAACCCCTGCGACGCAAGGGTATCACAGGGCTTCACGTCTGCTTGAGCGCACTGATAGCGCCGACATTTCCAGATCAGGTGGCGTTGCGCAGCTGTCTTGCGCCCTAGAGCGCGCCGCAAGCCCTGCACCATCGCTCAGCGTTCTGTCAGTTTCAGCTCGATCCGCCGATTGCGCGCGCGCGCCTCGGGGGTATTTGCCGAGTCGACCGGACGATATTCACCAAAGCCTGTTGCGGCCAGACGCTCTGGCGGGAATCCCAACTCGTCGGTCATGAAGCGAACCACCGACAAGGCCCGCGCCTGACTGAGCGCCCAGTTGTCACGCCATTCAGCCCCCGGGCCAAGGGGCAGATTGTCCGTATGCCCATCGACGCGCAAGATCCAGTCAATCTCTGGAGGGATCTGATCCGAAACCTCTCTCAGGATGGCGACCACATTGGCAATCTGCGCCCGCCCTGCTGATGCTAGTTCGGCCGATCCGATCTCGAACAGCACTTCGGACGAAAACAGGAATCTGTCGCCGACAATCTGAATCTCATCGCGCCCTTCCAGCACGTCGCGCAGGCGCCCGAAAAACTCTGACTGGAAGCGTTCAAGCCGCTCGCGCTCTGCCGCTTCCAGATTTGCGCGCGCGCGCTGCTCGGCCGCAAGCTGTGCAAGCGCCATGTTCAGATCCGCGCCAAGGCTTTCAATCTGGGTCTGGGCTTCGGTTTCGCGTGCGCGCACCTCACCCAGAATTTCCTGCAAGCCACCGACCTGACCGCGCAAGGCCGCTACCTGCTGGTTCAGAACTTCCAGCCTGCGCTGATCCTCAAGGCTTTGTGCATCCCGCTCGGACAAGGCCTCGTCGGCCACTATGCGCAATGCGGCCAGCCGTTCCCGCTCTGAGATTTCGCGTGCAAGCTCAAGTTCGGTCGTGATCTGCTCTGTCCGTGCTGCGGCCAGCAAGGTCAGCGTTTCCTCTGCACGGCGGCGCTGTTCCTCCAGCGCCAGGGTCATGGCCGACAGTTCGGCATCCGCGCTTTCCAGACGCTGCCGAAGCGCCGCCGCCGCGGCCTGATCCGCCAGACGACGCCGCTCTTCCGCGCTGAGTTCTGCATCCGCTTCGGCCAGCCTTTCGCGCAGCGCCGCCGCGGCTGCCTGTTCCGCCAGCCGTGCGGCTTCCTCTTCTGCAAGGCTGGCTTCTGCCGCTTCGATATCACCGCGCAATCTCTCGATCTGCTGTGTCGTATCTGCCTCGAGCGTTGCGCGTTCGGCCTGGGATTGCTCCAGTTGGGCAAGAAGCTGTGCAAGCGAAGCTTCCTGCTGCACCGCCTCTGCCTGCGCCTGCGCAAGCGCTGCCTCGACCGCTTCTGCACGCGCCGCTGCCAGCCGTGCGGCTTCTGCCTCTGAGTCCAGTTCATCGCGCAACGACGCCAACGCCAGTTGCAGCGCCTCCTGCTCGGTCAGAAGCTGTGCCTGTGCCGCTTCAAGATCAGCCACGTCACCGCGCAACGCCTCGCCTTCCGCCTGCGCCGAATCACGCGCAGAAATAAGCGCCGCGACCTGAGCTTCAAAATCTGTGATTTGCGCCTGGGCGGTTTCCAGCGCCGCCTCTCGGGCGCCCAGATCGCTGCGGAGCGTTGTGATTTGCGCCAGTTGCGCGGCGGCCAGCGCCCGGTTTTGTTCCAGATCAGTTGAAAGTTCGCTGACTTCGCCCTCCAGTGTCGCAACGCGTGCGCGCGACAGGCCCAACGCATCCGCGAGTGTGGCGACTTCAAGGGTCAGACCCTCGAGTTGAGTGTCCTGTATCGTAATCGTGTCACGCAGCACGAATTGCACGATCATGAAAATTGACAGGACAAACATCAGAACAAGCAGCAGCGCGGTCATCGCATCGACGAAGCCCGGCCAGATGGCCCCGCTTACATCCCGCCTCTGGCTTACCCGTCGCGCCAGCCCCATTGGTCAGTCTCCATCTCTCCGCGTGCCGTATCCCGCGCGCGACAATTGTCGCACGGCCAGTGTCAGGGACGAAAGATCCGCACGCAGATCAGCGGTTGTCTCTAGCCGACCTGCGGAAATATCTTCAGCGATCCGTAACAATTGTCCGTCGATATTGCGCAACCGCAAACGGATCTCTGCCTGTGTGGAAGGGCCGGTTTCAAGCATCGCTTCCCGGTGTTGCTGTAGCAACTCTTCCTGCCCCTGTGCTACCCGTTCCATGATAGCGGCAAGACCGGCTGTTCCCCCTGGCTGGCTTCCTCCCGCCCCGAGCCGGTCAATGGCCTCGACCAGATGGCCAAGCGCCTGATCAAGCTGCGTGCGCTCCAGATCGGCCTGAAGCTGGTGGCGATGCATCGCTTCCATCTGCTCGGCCATGCTGTCGAGAACCTGCACCACGGCCCCCATCTCGCCGCCCTGCTCAACATCACCCGCCATTCCCAACCGGGTGATCGAGCTGAGCCATTCTTCAAGCTGACGGTAAAAACGGTTCTGAGCGTGACCTGCGAACAGTTCAAGCATTCCGACCACGAGCGAGCCTGCCAGACCAAGCAGCGAGGATGAAAAAGCTGTGCCCATCCCACCAAGCTGCGCTTCCAGACCGGTCATCAGGCTGGAAAAGACTTCGATGCCGGTCTGGTTGTCATCCGGCGCGAGGGATCGGATCGTGTCAACCACGGCAGGCACGGTGATCGCAAGCCCATAGAATGTGCCCAGCAGACCAAGAAAGATCAGAAGCGATATGATATAGCGCGTGATGTCGCGCAGTTCATCCAGTCGCGTTGCCACCGAGTCGAGAATGGATGAGGCAGAACTGGAACTGATCTGAGTGCCCCGTCCGCGACCGCGCAACAAGGCCGCCAAGGGCAACAAAAGTGACGGCGGGACCGTCGCCCCATGGCCCGGCGTGTCGGCGGCAAACCCCTCGATCCAGATGATTGAGCGGTTGAGCTGTATCAGCTGCCAGAAGGTCGCCAGCACACCGATGACAAACACCAGAAAAATGAAGCCATTCAGCCAGATATTGGCAAGGAAGATGCCTGCAACGCGCGGCAGGGCAAACCATGTTCCAACTGCCACCAAGGACAGTATGACCAGCATCATGACGATCTGGCGAACGGGTCTGGAAAATTGCATTTGCGCCCCGAAAGGGGATCTGGCCATGAGCGGGTGTCCTGATCCTGAGTGTTCTCGCGCCACCCTAGGTCAGAGCTGCGGCCGTGCCAACAGCGATTTTCGGGCCTGCGCCAGAGCGCGACGAGATTGACACAGAGCCGTCTGCCAATCGGCAAAGATGCCGATCAAACAGGCGCTTGACTTGCCACGGTATCACGCGGCGCGCCGGGCAATTCGGATGCGCCATGCGACATGCTCGGGCGCTGTACTGCGTCCTGCGGCGACAAGCGTTACCGGGCGAGCGGATGGTGTTCCAGCACCAGATCACGCAGGCGTTCTTCAAGCACGTGGGTGTAGATCTCTGTGCTTGAAATATCGGCATGGCCCAGAAGCGTCTGGATTGCGCGCAGATCGGCGCCACCCGAAAGCAGATGCGTGGCGAAGGCATGGCGCAGGACATGCGGACTGACGCGCGCGGGATCAAGTCCTGCCTGCAGCGCAATCTCCTTCAGGATAAGATAGAAGCCAACCCGACTGAGATGCCCGTCCCGGCCCCGCGACGGGAACAGGAAGCGCGGCTCGGGCATGCGCCGGGCGCGCAGGGTGGCGGCATCGCTGTCCCAATGCTGCAACCAGACTGACAGCGCTGCGCGGGCTGGCTCTGAGAGCGGCACCATCCGTTCCTTGTTCCCCTTGCCGCGCACCAGGATCATCTGAGGGTTTCCCCGCACAGCCGCGACCGGCAGACTGACCAGTTCGCTCACACGCAGGCCAGTCGCATAGAGCAATTCCAGCAGGCAGGTGTTGCGCAGGCGGTCTGCTTCGGTGCGGCCAGTCTTTGGGGCCGCCTGCAGAAGGCAGTCAACCTCGCCAAGAGTGAGCGCGCGCGGCAAGGTCTTCGCGCGGCCGGGCCCCGAAATCCGGCTGGCTGGATCATCCTTGCGCCATTCTTCGGCAAACGCGAAGCGGAACAACTGCCGGATGGATGCCAGACGCCGTGCCCGCGTCGAACGCGCCAGACCCTGCGCTTCGCAATCCACAAGATACTCTTCGATTTGCGCGCGGTTCAGGGTTGCGAAATCCAGCTTTTGCCGCGCGCACCAGTCCGCAAAATCACGCAAATCGCGGGCATAGGCCAGCAAAGTATTGTGCGCAGAGCCCTGTTCTGCGGCTTGCGCATCCAGAAAGCTGGAGACCCAGCGCAGACTGTCCAGTCCTTGCATGCTCATCCGCGCCGCTCCAGCAAAAGCAATTCAATCGCAACCTGCCGTGCCACGTCATCCAGCCCCAGCGCCCGCAACCGCCGCAAACCGCCGCTGGCGGCATTGAGATCACCGCCTGACGCCTGTGACAGCAGCATAAGCCCCTCCATCAGGACAAGCCCGAATGCACCATCTTGCAACTGTTCCTGCACCGTGTTCGGCAAGTCCCCGTCTGAAAAGCCTGCAACAATGGCACTGGCCATCGGGGGCGAAGACGTCTCGAACGGGTCAGCCCCGCTTGCCAGCGCCATCACAAGGCTTGCTGTTGTCCCGGACGGCGCAAACTCTTTTAGGCGCTCCGGGGTTTCCTCAAGCAGCGCCAACAGCCTCCACAAGATGTCGCGCCCTGCGCCTGTCACGGGCAACTCTGACAGCGCTTCAGCTTGCATCTGGGCCAAGGCGACCTCCAGTTCGACGGCAGAGAAGAGCGGCCATGCCTGAACCAGAGCTTCGGACGCTGCGCCCGCGCTGGACTGTGTCAGTGCGCGCTCAAGCTCCTGAACGATCCGGACCCTTTCCCAAAGGCCACCCGATGCCGCTGCACGGCGCTCTGTGTAAAGCCCATATAGCCGATTGGGCTGCAAAACACCCGCACGGGTCAGCCGCTCTGCGGCCTCGATCTGTGCACGCCAGCCAGAGGTGCCCCGCAAGTCGGCATGTGCAAACGCGATCGGCAAGCCCGCTGTCGTGACGGGATCGCCCAACGCTTCCATGATCCGCCAGCCAAGCGGCGTTGTCACCTGCTGCAGTGGCAAGGTCACCTCGGCATCTTCCTCTTCCAGAAACCGCGCCAGCAGTCTGGCATCGTTGTCATTCAGCAGATGCAGGGCCTGCGCTGCGACCAGACTTGAATATGCGGCTTGCCAATCACCCCCGCGCGCAAGGCAATAGATCTGCGCGGCAAGGCCAGGCTTGGTGGCGAATTGTCCCTGCATCCCAGCGCAGGCGCGGTCTTCTTCCCCCAGGAGCAACGCAATGTCGAACGCCCAGGCATTCAGCGCCGCACCCGGTCGGGGCACGGCCGCAATGACCTGGCCAGCCTGCTCGAGTGCGCCCATATCGAACAGCCGCTCGACACGCGCAAGCAAAAGTGCGTCAGGCATTCCCGGCACATCATCAATGGGCGGTGCAAACTCTGCCTGCAGCAGACGCAACGTCAGACGCGCAGCCGTCGGCAAGGTGTCCAGCGGCAGCCTGGATATCGTCTCGATAACCTCAGACCGCAGACTGTTTGCCCACATATCACGCGGCAGTCCGATACGATCTGACGGGAACAGCCCCGCCGTATCCATTCCGGCGCCGTCAAGCGGGGCGGTCACAATATCGGTCTGACTGCCCGGTGGTTCGGACTCTGGCAAAGCAAAAACAGGGGCATCCTCAGGGACAGGGGTCTGAGGCAGTGGCATCTCGAGGGCACGCGACAACCAGTCAATCGCACTGAGAGGCGCGCCGGGTCCATCATCGGCGGTCAGATTCGCAGGCAGCGCAAGAAGCGCGCCCAAAACCGCCAAACCGCGCAAGGAACGGAATGAGCCTGTCAATCCACCTCCAGAGTCACCGGGGTTTCCACGATCGATCTTTGTGCTGTCAGATCTCCTATGAACGTATACGCCACAACCGCAATTGCAGCGAGGATGATCAGCATCAGCACCAGTCTGAAGATATAACGCATGTGGCCTGCCTTTCCTAACGCGCACCCCTCTTATCCGCAAAAGCGATTTGGGGGTTTTCCCGTCGACATTGCCGCATTATCACGACATTAGACAGTCAGGCCACGAAAACTTGAAGACCTGGATGTAACCGGAGGCATGACAGGGGCATGAAATTGCACAAGACAGTTGTGCTTGTCGGAATGATGGGTGCGGGCAAGACGGCAGTTGGCAAGGAACTTGCCCGCATGCTGTCCGTCCCGTTCCTTGATTCGGATGAGGAAATTGTCTCGGCAGCGGCGATGAGCATCGCCGAGATTTTTGCCCGCGATGGAGAAGCATTTTTCCGTGCGCGCGAGGCCGAAGTGATTGCCCGGTTATTGCGCGGGACGGCGGGCGTGCTGTCGGTCGGGGGCGGTGCGTTTCTGAATGCCACAACGCGCGGATTGATCTCGGAACTCGGGGTCTCGGTCTGGCTGAAGGCAGATCTGGACCTGCTCTGGTCACGGGTGCGCCACAAGACGACACGGCCCCTGCTGCGCACGGCCGACCCGCGTGCGACCTTGGCGGAATACCTTGAAAAACGCACGCCGGACTACGCGAAGGCAGATCTGGTCGTCGTGGCACAGCCATCCTTTGCGATT
>SKWJ01000359.1 GCA_007128995.1 Paracoccaceae bacterium | reverse complement strand
TCTTCGCAAGATCTAGCCCGACCGTGATAATCTCCGACATGACCGTCCTCCCTTGTGGATCATCGCAAACCCACCTTGGCACATCGATGCCGTCGGGGGGCGGTCACATCATCAGAGCCCCGACGAGGAATGCTACAACTTCTTCAAGGCTGCTGGGTATGAAACCGATTGAACTCAACACGCTCTAAGGCGACATTGCTGGGGATGGAGACAATCAGAACGATCAAGAACGGGCACACACAAACGCGGCAACCGGGCGTCCGGGGCGAGATCATCTTCGTCCACAAGCTCTTTGGTTTGGCTGCCTGAGATCAACGCAGCGAATTTAAATTATCGGCGCTACAAGTTAATGCAACAGTCCCGGTCAGCTAGCCCGGTCTGGTGGCCAGTTCCACAAGCTTCAGGCACACTCGGGTTGCTGCTGCCATGTCCTGAACGCTGACCCATTCAAGCGGACCGTGGATAGACTGCATCCCGGTGAACAGGTTGGGCGTGGGCACGCCAAGTTCGGTCAGACGCGAGCCGTCGGTGCCGCCCCGGATAGGCACCCGCACAGGCTCGATCCCGCACGCGCGATACGCCGCCTCGGCCAGTTCCACGGGTTGGGTGTTCCCTTCAAGCCAGTAGCGCATGTTGCGATATTGGGCTTTAATCTCGCAGGTGATCGTCGCGCGCGGTTCGGTGGCCGCCACGGCGTCGCAGACTCGCCGCAGCATGTCGCCCTGCGCGGCCAGCCCATCGAGTTCGAAATCGCGCAGGATGAGTTTTATCTCTGCCTGTGCCGCCGTGCCGTTGAGGGTATGGACATGCAAGAACCCCTCGCGTCCCTCCGTCACCTCGGGGGTCTGGGTTGCATGAGGAAGCATCTGCACGATCTTCGTGGCCAGATGCAGCGCGTTGACCAGTTTTCCCTTCGCCCAGCCCGGATGGATCGAGACTCCGGTGACGGTGACGACGGCCTCATCGGCAGAGAAGCTTTCGGCTTCGATGTCACCGGGGCTGGAGCCGTCGAAAGTGTAGGCGAAATCTGCGCCAAGATCGGCCGGCAGTCGGGGGTCCACCCCGCGCCCGATCTCCTCATCCGGGGTGAAGGCAAGGCGGATCTTGCCATGAACGATATCGGGGGATGACAACAGGTGCCGTGCAGCGGTCATGATGATTGCGACACCCGCCTTGTCGTCGGCGCCCAGCAGTGTGGTGCCGCTGCCCGTGATTATGTCATGGCCGATCTTGTCAGCGAGCGCGGGCGATACCATCGGCGACAAGATAAGCTCGGGCGCATCGGCGTAGGCGATATCCCCCCCGTCATAGTTGCGATGCACCACAGGCTTGACGTCGCTTGCATGGAACGCAGGCGCGGTATCCACATGGGCCAGCAGTCCGATGACGGGCACATCCTCGTCTGCTGTCGTCGGGATCGTTGCAAGCACCGTGCCGTAATCGGTGAGTGTCACATCTGCCGCCCCGATGGCTTGCAATTCCTCGACGAGCAGGCGCTGGAGGTCCAGTTGCCTTTCCGTGCTTGGCGATGACCCCGAGTCTGGATCGCTCTGGGTATCGATTGCGGCATAGCGAAGAAGGCGTTCTTCAAGTTCGCGATTAGGTGTCATCTGCTCTCTCATCCCCCTGAGCGCCTTCCGGCCTAGGTAACTATGGCGTGATCGCAAGGGCCGATCAAGTGCATTGCATTGAGGCACATGACTCCGGGCCACCTAGAAGGGCGCCCGCCGCACGGGCACTGACAGAATTATTTCTTGGCTCAGCAGAATTTAATACGAGACACACGCCCACTTGATTGGTAACATTTGATCACAATTGAGTGATGGCCTTGGGGGAGACCGAAGATGGCGCGACCCATACAGGACGCTTCCGAGCCCCGGAAACGCGCTTTCCCCGCACCACTGACGATTCTGCTCGGCGTGCTGGTTCTAGTCTGGGTCGCGGCTTTCCTTATTCCATCGGGGCAGTATCAACTTGATGAGACCGGGAGCCCGATTGCAGGGTCTTTCCAGCGGATCGACGCACCGATGAGCTTTGGCGAGCGTGTGGGCGATCTCCTCATGGCACCTATCAACGGTCCCTATGGCATACAGGAGCCCGAAACGGGGCGCGTAGGACCGTTCAATTCGGGGCGGCTGTTCGGCTCGGTTCAGGTGTTCCTGTTCATCCTCGCGATCGGTGGCTTCATGACGGTGGTCTTCGCCACCGGAGCGCTCGACCGTGGCATTCACCACCTCCCCTATCGCTACCGCGCCCAGGGCCCGTTGCTGATCATGATGCTGAGCCTCCTGTTCGGCATCCTCGTCTCAGTGATGGCCTGGAGCGACGAGACGCTGGGCTTCTCCGCGCTTATGGTCTCGCTTATGATCGCGCTCGGCTACGACCGAATGGTGGCAGTCGCGGTCGTCGCGGTCGCACCCTTCGTGGGTGTCATCGGCTCGACCATCAACCCCTTCGTGATCGGCGTAGGCTCAGCCGAGACAGGTGTCAGCATAGACGACGGGATCGGGCTGCGCATATTGCTGTTCGTGCTCTGCATGGGTGCCATGATTGCATATACGCTCTGGTATGCCGCCCGGGTAAAGGCCGACCCGTCGAAATCGCTGGTGGGCCTCAGCGCAGCCGATTCTAGGCTTGTCGAGGCGGATGCCGCGGCCCCATTGCCCCTGACCCGGCGCGACAAGCGGATCATCGGGCTGGTGGTTTTCACCTTTGTGCTATTGACCTTCTCGATCATGCCATGGGGGGCGATCTTCGGCAACTACGAGGTTGATTACTACACTCACAAAACAATCAGTACGCCTTACTACTGGGAACTCGGCTGGTGGTTGCCAGGGCTCACCGCGCTGTTCTTAGTGATGCCGATCATGGTTGGCACGGTGGGCGGGCTGGTCGAGCAGGAGACGACAAACAGGAACGCTGGCAGTTAAGGCGCCAAGATTAAACTCTACTGAACAGGCAAACCAATGTGTCAGCATGGAGGATGGTATGAACAAGGCAATAAGGTTCGCGGGTATGGTCTGCGCGGTAGCGATGGGCGGCTCGACCGCCTTTGCCCAGACAGTCGGGGGGCAGCCCGCGCTCGACATCGACGCAGTCATCGCATCTGAAGTCTACACGCCTCGGACCACCTTCCGGAACCAGAGTGGCGGCGAGACAGTGTTCTACGGCCAGATCAACCCGGCATGGCAATATTTCGACGACGGCGAACAGACGACAGACGGACTCGTCGACAACGGCAACTGGAACACACGACTGGGCTTCCGGATCACGCAACCGCTGACCGACGGCACGCTGCGCTTCCGCTTCGAGACCGGGCTGGGGCTACGCAACAGCGCGCTCATCTCGCAGGACTTCCGGCCCGACTGGGTAAACTGGCAGCGCACCTCGCTGCGCTGGTTCGAGGTCGCATATGATGGCAGCTTCGGCACTATCTCTGCCGGACAGGGCAGTTCGGCCTCAGACGGTACGGCCGGGATGGACGAATCCTTCACCTTCCAAGCGGGGGCGACGGATACCTCGGACGGGTTCGGGTCGTTCCGGTTCCGGGATAGTACCGGTGCACTGACCGACATCACCGTCGGTGCGGTCAATGACAGCTTTGACGGCGCCCGACGGTTCCGCCTGCGCTATGACACGCCCAGTTTTGCCGGCGTGACCTTTTCCACCTCCTATGGCCGAAACGTCCTCGTGTCACAGGACAAACGACACTACTACGATATAGCGGTTCGCTGGTCGGGCGATGTGGGCGACTTTGCCCTTCAGGCGGCGGCAGGTTACGGGTGGGAAGACAACCCCGACGGCTTGAACCAGAAGCGCGCGGCCGGTTCGTTTACAGTGTTTCACACGCCTACAGGACTCAACTGGGCTGTATCGGCGGGCTCTCGCATGAACGGTGCGGATTACTATTACACCCGTGCCGGCTGGCGGACCGATTTCACCGAGTTCGGCACCACGTCACTTTCGGTCGACTACTATCGCGGCAGTGACTTCGT
>SKWJ01000423.1 GCA_007128995.1 Paracoccaceae bacterium | reverse complement strand
GCATGACCGTGCCGAGGATCGTTCAAGGATTGCGGCTGCGGCAGACTTCGCCGGGGTACCATTCAGCGGGCTGTGGCTGCAAGCTGATCCTGAGCAGCTGCATATGCGACTGAAAACACGCAATCCCGGCGCGTCAGACGCTAACGCTGATGTCTTGGCCAAACAGCTTGCTCGCGCGCCAAAGCCAAAGATCACGGGCTGGCAGCCAATTGCGACCACCGGGTCACTGAATGACAGCATTGAACTGGCGCTTGAGTTTTTGAACTGCCCCGAAGTCCGAGGGCGGGCCTGAGTCACCCTTGGATGACGATCGCGACAAGTGATGAACCGGAAATGCCGACCAACAGAGGTGGCGCAAACTGTCCCACTTTTTCCAACAACCCCAAAGTTGGGACAAATCTGACCCCTAAGGGCCTGATGTCTGGTCTTTCTTTAGGAAAGATGGCAGCCCGTAGGGGAATCGAACCCCTCTTTCCAGGTTGAAAACCTGGCGTCCTAACCGATAGACGAACGGGCCAGCGACTGCGTGTGCGGTTCTTATTTTAAGCGAATAAACAACGCAAGAGGGTAAGTGCGTTTTTATCTCGTTAAATCGTCAGTCCGGTCATGCGTCCGGGAGCGCCGCATCTTCCAGCCTCATCTGGACAGTTCTGCGCCCTGCCCACTCATTGATTTCAATCCTGCCGGCGAGGTGCAGGCAGCGTCCCTGGGCCGCCGCGACCGTTGTGCCCAGGTCGCTTTCAAAGGCCCCGAACGCCACCGCATCAAGGGTGGTATTCCCGCCATCTGAGAACCGCACCCTCAGATGTGTCTCGCCGATACGCCGCACAGATTGAATGCGCATGGACGGAAAGGCGAATCTCGGGGCTGGGGCAGAGGCTCCATAGGGACCAGCGGCGTCAAGCTGCTCGACAAGATCCAGGGTCACAGCGCCCGGCATGAGCATGCCATCAATATGAAGCCTGGAGGTCGTGGCAGCGATGCCACCTTGCTGGACCAACAGTTGAGACAAGCGCGACATGGCCGCATCTAGGCTGGTGCGCGCAACTGTCAGTCCGGCCGCCATCTTGTGTCCCCCCCCTTTTAGCAAAAGACCCTCGCGTGTCAGCCGCTGGATCGCGGCCCCCAGATCGAGACCAGGCATGGATCGGCCCGACCCTTTTCCTTCACCTCCCTCCAGCGCAATCACGATTGCAGGCAGATTGTAGGCTTCCTTGAGGCGCGCTGCCGTAATGCCTATGACACCGGGATGCCAACCTTCACCTGCGGCCCAGACCAGCGGGCCGCAGGTGCCGCGCGCCTCTACCTGTGCAAGGGCTTCCTCGCGCACGCGCGCCTCGATCTCGCGCCGTTCGAGATTGAGCATCTCCAATTTCTGGGCAATCGCCTCTGCCTCGACCGGATCGTCCGAGGCAAGAAGTCGGGCCCCCAAATCCGCCGCGCCGATCCGGCCACCTGCGTTGACCCGCGGACCCAAAACAAACCCAAGATGGTGGGCATTCGGCGCCGACCCAAGCGATGCAGCATCACACAACGCCTTCAGCCCCTCGCGCGCCCGCAACGCCATGACGCGCAAGCCTTGTCGGACGAAGGCACGGTTCACACCGATCAGTGGCGCGACATCCGCGACCGTGGCAAGCGCGACAAGGTCGAGCATCGCCATCAGATCTGGCCCCTGAACACTTTTCAAGCGCAGTTGCCGATTGACTTCAACCAGCATCAGGAAAACGACCGCTGCAGCGCAGAGGTGACCAAGATCCCCAGGTTCATCCTGACGGTTCGGGTTCACCACTGCAACGGCTGGCGGCAGTGTTTCTGCACCCAGATGGTGATCCAGCACAACCACATCCGTCCCCTGAACAACAGCGAGCGCTTCATGACTGAGTGTGCCGCAGTCGACACAGACAATCAGATCGTGATTTGCTGCCAGCTCAGACATGGCTGGCGCATTTGGTCCATAGCCTTCGGTGATGCGGTCAGGCACATATAGCGTTGCCTTTCGACCCATCTGACGCAACCAGCATATCAAAAGCGCGGCAGACGCCCCACCATCGACATCATAATCCGCGAAAACCGCGATCCGTTCACCGGTTTCGCATGCGCGCAGAAAGCGCGCTGCGGCTACTTCCATGTCACGCAGGCTGCGCGGGTCCGGCAACAGATCGCGCAGGGCCGGTTCAAGATAGCTGCGCGCCTCTTGCGGCGCGATTCCGGTACGCGCAAGGACCGCACACACCGCCGGGGGAAGATCCGTGATTTGCGCCATGGCTTCGGCCTGACGGGCACGATTGGCATCCGGTCCTTGCCATCTGCTGCCCAGAACAGAACGCTCGACCCCCAGAAAGGCGCGGTCTGCAATCTGTGACACTACCTGATTCATGTCTGTCGGGCCTTTTCGCCTACTATCGTCGCGGGCGCACTCTCTTGTCAGAGTGCAAGTTCCGCATCTTACATTATCGGCGTCAGGTCAAACCGGATCAGACAGGCGTCCTGTAGCTCATGCGGCGCACTGATCCGGTCTTGGAGCGCATCAACAGTGTATCAGTGGTGACCCAGCCCGGCTCGGTCTTGATACCACGCACAATCGATCCGTCGGTCACACCTGTCGCTGCGAAGATCACATCACCCGTGATCATCTCGTCGCGCGTGTAAATCTTGTCAAGGTTGTCGATCCCTGCGCGGCGTGCTCGCGCGACCTCGTCCTCGTTGCGGAACAGCAGCCTGCCATAAATCTGTCCGCCCATGCATTTCAACGCGGCCGCGGCAAGCACACCCTCTGGCGCACCGCCAGAGCCCATATACATGTCAATGCCCGTCAGAAGGGTTTCTGCACAATGTATGACGCCGGCGACATCGCCATCCATGATCAATCTGATCGCTGCCCCGGTCGAGCGCAGATCCGCAATCATGTCCTCGTGGCGCGGTCGCTCCAGCACGCAAACGGTGATGTCAGAGGGCGCGCAACCCTTGGCCTCTGCCAGTGCACGCACCCTTTCGGACGGGGTCATCTCCATCGTCACGGTGTCTGGCGCATAACCCGGGCCGATCGCCAGTTTGTCCATGTAGACATCGGGTGCATGCAGCATGGTCCCGCGCGGCGCCATTGCGATAACTGTCAGGGCATTGGGAAAATCCTTGGCGGTCAAGGTCGTGCCTTCGAGCGGGTCAAGGGCGATATCGACCTCGGGTCCGGTTCCATTGCCTACTTCTTCACCGATATAAAGCATCGGTGCCTCGTCGCGTTCGCCTTCTCCGATGACCACACGCCCCTTGATGTCGAGCATGTTCAGTTGCGTGCGCATTGCATCAACTGCGGCCTGATCCGCAGCTTTCTCATCCCCTCGTCCCACCAACCGGGCCGAGGCCAATGCCGCCGCTTCCGAAACGCGCGCCAGACCGAGTGACAGCATCCGGTCGTGAAATTCAGGGGGTGTCGTCATCAATCCAATCCCTCAAACCAAGTTTGCACAAGCTGTAGCGGTATCTGCCGCCTGCACACAAGTCATTCACACCCTGCTTGCGCCAACATGCACAGATAAAGCCGTCAGATGATGCCTAATCCTCTTCAATGGCCAGCGCGACCGGATCCCCCAGCACGACACCTGTCTTGAGCGCAAGGGCGATCGCATGGTCTATCGCGTCGCGCGTCGTCTTGTGCGTGATAATCAGGACTGGCGCGCGGGTATCTTCGTGCCCATACTGGCGCATCCTGTTGATCGAGACGCCTGCATTTCCCAGCGCTTCCGCCACTTTCGCAAGCGCCCCCGGCTTGTCCAGCAGGCCCATCCGCAAATACCAAGGCTTTGACCCCATAGCCTTGGCGGAAACCGGCTGTTCCAGCGTTGTGGCAGGCTGGCCGAAGACAGGCAGGCGAAAACCGCGCGCGATATCCATCACATCGCCCATGACGGCGCTTGCCGTTGGCCCTTCGCCCGCGCCGGGGCCGCGCAGGATGATCTGCTCGACCGCATCGCCTTCGATCACGATCATGTTCGTGCCCCCCT
>SKWJ01000043.1 GCA_007128995.1 Paracoccaceae bacterium | reverse complement strand
GCGCGTAGCCAATCCCGAACATGAAGCCCACGGCATACATGTGCCACTGCACTTCCTCGATCCACACGTAATTGACGTTGAGGATATAGCGCATCGCCACATTGGCCACGATGAGCAACACTAGAACGATCCAGATCGAGTTGAGCACGTATGAGAACAGCTCCAGCACCTTCTCGATCACATCGGACGGCCATGTCCGCGGAAATTCCAGTCCGTGGCTGCGCGCGCCGGCGTCTTCCACTTTTTCAAGGTCGAGTTCGAAGTCGCTGTGTTTCTCGCTCATCCCGCGCATCCTCCCAAAAATCGGGTCCGGGCCATCAGGCCAGTACCCAGAGATGACCGCGCCCCTTGAGGGGGCGCGGTCGAAGTGCCATCAGGCTGACTTATTCGCTGATCCGCGACTGCCAGTCGCGCGGCAGGTAGCCCTGCTCTTTCCACGGACGCAGCTCTGCCTGAAAGTCCATCATCGAGCTGTAGACCTTGCCGAACATTTCGTCCTGCTCGGACCAGCGGCCAAGCACAGTCTGCGCGGCCTCATAGAAGGCGGCGATCTGCTCGTCCGAATAGGTGCGCACATTCGTACCGCGCTCTTCAAAGCTGGTGATCACAGCGCCCTGTAGTGCTTCGGCGCGCGCGATGGCAAAGGCATTGCCTGCCATGCAGGTGGTTTCGATCATGGCGCGTGTCTGATCTTCCAGACCGTTCCAGACATCCAGATTCACATACAGAAACTGGTTGGTCGAAGGCTGGTGCCAGCCGGGCAGATACAGGTAATCCGCCACCTGATAGAAGCCAAGCTGTTCATCAACCGTGGGCAGCGAGAATTCCGTGCCATCAAGGTTGCCGGTTTCCAGCGCCTGATACAATTCGCCACCTGGAAGCAATGTCACCGACATGCCGAATTCAGCGAAGATCTCGCCGCCGACACCCGCAGCCCGGAAACGCAGACCTTGCATGTCTTCGGGGCTGTTCATTTCCTGACGGAACCAACCGGCTGTTTCTGGGCTGATCGTACCGCACAGAACCGGATGCACGTTATAGGGGTGGAACGTCTCTTCCAGCAATTCCTGCCCGCCGTGATGCGTCATCCATGCCAGAAACTCGATCGATTCCAGCCCGAAAGGCGTGGCACCGAACAGCGCCGCAGCAGGAACTGTGCCCCATTCATAGCCCATCCAGCTGTAGCCCGCGTCAATATTGCCTTCGGATACGTTCTCGAAGATCGACAATGCAGGCACCACAGCACCCGGCTCGGCGGTGCGCAGGTCAATATTGCCGCCCGAAACGGCGCGAAGCTGATCGGCCACCCAAGGCATTGTGTCACCCAGCGCAGTCAGGGTCGAGGCAAAGCTCATCGGTATTTGCCAGCGAATGCGCTCCTGTGCCTGCACGGCGCTTGCCACAAGGCTGGCACTGATCGCAGTCGTGATCATCAGTTTGTTCATTTTGTTTCCTCCGGTTGTTGGACCTTGGTCCTTGTATCCACCCGTTAAAGGCAGGAGCGGTCAAGTGAAAATCATGGGGCCACGCAACATAGTTGCGTTTTGGCGCAGCTCGCTTGATGAAATGCTCCTTCCTCTGCGCCACGTGGTAAAATAAACTAACCAATTCTTGCAAGCAAAATCTTGCTCCGCATTCGCCTATTTGCCCGCATAAGCCTGATTCAGAGTGGGACAGCAGAGAGATTCTCGCGCGTTGCGAGGGTGTTACAGCAATTGACCTTTGCCGAAGCAGGATGCATTCTTGGACCATGAAATTTGGCACATTGACGCGCGCACCGATCCCGTTCGACCCCGAATCTGGCGCGGAGGCCAGCAGCAGCCTGCCTGAATTGACCGGAGGCTATGCCGAATTGATCGCCGGGGCTGCAGGGTGCAGCCCTTATCTGCGGAACCTGATCCGGCGCGAACGTGACTGGATTGCAGAAGCCTTCTCGCGCACACCGGAAGACAGTCTGTCACAAGAGCTTTCTGCACTGAAGGATGTCGCGCTCGGTGACCTGTCTGCGCGCCTGCGCATGGCGAAGCGTCGCATCGGGCTTTTGGTGGCACTTGCCGATCTGGGCGGGGTCTGGGGCCTTGATAAGGTCACCGGTGCGTTAAGTGATCTGGCGGACCGCGCCACGGATATTGGGTTGAATGCGCTTCTTGGCGACGAGATCCGGCGCGGAAAATTGCCCGGCCTGTCGCCTGAGGATGCAGCAGAGTCCGCAGGGCTTGTTGTTCTTGCCATGGGCAAGTTGGGTGCAAGAGAACTGAATTATTCCTCAGATATCGATCTTATCGTCCTGTTCGACGAAACGCGATTCTCACGCGATGACTATCACGATGCGCGCGCCTGTTTCATACGGGTCACCCGAAAGCTCTGTGCCCTGCTCTCTGACCATACCGAAGAGGGCTATGTCTTCAGGACCGATTTGCGCCTGCGTCCAGACCCTTCGGTTACGCCTGTTTGCCTGTCGATGGAGGCAGCGGAGCGGTATTACGAAAGCCTTGGCCGGACATGGGAGCGCGCCGCCTATATCAAAGCCCGTCCCTGTGCGGGGGATCTGACCGCAGGTCGGCAATTCCTTGATGTGTTGCGCCCTTTTGTCTGGCGCAAGCATCTGGATTTCGCAGCGATACAGGACGCCCATGACATGCGCCTCAAGATCAAGGCGCATAAGGGTCTGGGCGGGGCGCTGGCATTGGAGGGGCATGACATCAAGCTGGGCACTGGCGGGATAAGAGAGATAGAGTTCTTCACCCAGACCCGGCAGTTGATTGCCGGGGGGCGCGACGCTGATCTGCGTTCATCCAGAACGGTTGACGCGCTTGCCGCCCTTGCAGTCAAAGGCTGGATTCCGGTGGCTGTCGCACAAAAATTGACAGCGCATTACATCGAGCATCGCGAAATTGAACATCGTCTGCAAATGGTGCAGGACGCACAGACGCAAAAGCTGCCCAACACGCCTGATGGCTTTGACCGGCTCGCCCGGTTTGTCGGTGCACCTTCGACCAATGCATTTCGTGTGCGTCTGAAAGAGCGGTTCGAAGATGTGGCGCAATTGACAGAGGCATTTTTCGCGCCCGATGACCAAGCCGCCGAAGAGCCGGAACTTTCGGATGCGGCAGTTGAGTTGATTTCGGGTTGGCGCAGCTATCCGGCACTGCGGTCAAACCGGGCGAAAGAGATTTTCAAACGTGTGCGCCCGGCAATACTTACAAGACTGCAAGACGCCGCCGATCCGGACGCCGCTCTTGTGCAGTTCGACCGGTTTCTCGCCGGGCTGCCGGCCGGCGTTCAGCTGTTTTCCTTATTTGAGGCCAATCGGCAGTTGATTGACCTGATCGTTGATATCTGTGCGACGGCACCAAGGCTTGCTGCGTATCTGTCTCGCAACTCGGCCGTGCTGGATGCGGTGATCGGAGGGGGCTTTTTCACGCAATGGCCGGAAACGGCACAGTTGCAGCGCGAGCTATCGGATATTCTGGCAGGTATAGAGGATTACGAACGCCAGCTTGACGCAGCGCGTGTCTGGGTGCGCGAGTGGCATTTCCGGGTAGGTGTGCATCATTTGCGCGGCTTGATTGATGCGTTTGAAGCAGGCGCGGAATATGCGTCACTGGCCGAAGCGACGCTCGCCGCGCTCTGGCCGGTCGTGCAGGCCGAATTCGCTCGCAAACACGGCACAGCGCCTGGGCAGGGGGCGACGGTGCTGGGAATGGGATCTCTGGGGGCTGGTCAGTTGAACGCAGCATCAGATCTGGATCTGATCGTTATCTATGATGCTGATGTGAACGAAAGCTCGGGCGGTTCGCGCCCGCTGGATGCGCGCAGCTACTATGCGCGGTTGACCAAGGCTTTCCTGACGGCGATTTCCGCACCGACAGCCGAGGGTCGGTTATATGAAGTTGACATGCGGTTGCGTCCGTCCGGACGGCAGGGTCCGGTTGCAACAAGTTTCGCTGCGTTTCAGAACTATCAGCACACTGAAGCCTGGACATGGGAGCATCTGGCGCTGACT
>SKWJ01000279.1 GCA_007128995.1 Paracoccaceae bacterium | reverse complement strand
GGCCCATGTTCGGTGCCTTTGGCGGTTCGGTCACGCGCAATGCCGTAACATTTGTCAGCAAGGCAGGCCAGGAGGCTGATATCCGCAACATTCTGGGATTGGAAAAAGAGACAGTTGCCGTAGAGGGCTGCCGCAGTATTCAGAAATCGGATATGCGTCTGAATTCTGCAACACCTGAGATAGAAGTTGATCCTGAAACGTATGAAGTGCGTGCAGATGGAGAATTGCTCACTTGTGCACCGGCAGAGGAATTACCTCTGGCACAGCGCTATTTCCTGTACTGAACGCTCCATGCAAACGAAGGCAAGAATCCCCATTGGTCGCGCCGACTCTGCTGACAGATGATCAAACCCCAGCTTGCAAGAGGTTCTCCATGACTGACCTTCCCCCGGTAAGACGCTTGCTGAAATCGCGGCCGGATCGCTGCGACGGCTCCGTCATTCTGGATTATGATGCACGGCTCATACGTCGCAAGAGGTTGCAAACCGCACAGGGACGCGGCTTTCTTGTCGATCTGGCCGAAGTCACCAATCTGGACGCCTGGTGGGGCTTCGAATTGGAGGACGGTACTGTTCTTGAAATCGTGCCTGCTGATGAGGCTCTGACAGAGGTGACAGGAGATCTGCCGCGCCTTGCATGGCATATCGGCAATCGGCACACGCCCTGCCAGATTGAAAATACGCGCCTGCTGATACGCCATGACCATGTGATCGAATCCATGCTCGATCAGTTGGGCGCAAAGCTTCGCCACATCACTGGACCGTTTACACCGGAAGGTGGCGCTTATGGTCACGGGCGCACGATGGGTCATGATCATGGACCGGCGCAAAACCATGACCACCAAGGCATTACGCCCCATGCGCATTGAACCATGTTGACGCCTGAAGCGCTGACCTTGTCGCATTGGTTGTCGCCGGCTTTTCCAACCGGAGCATTTGCCTATAGCCATGGGTTGGAACAGGTGATCGCGCGCGGCGATGTTGCGGACGCGACAGGGCTCGAACACTGGCTGTCTGAGATGTTACGTTTCGGCACTGGCTGGCAGGACGCGGTCCTTTTGTCGATGGGCCTGCAAGACAAGGCCGATCTGGATGCGCTGGACGCCTTGTCGATTGCGCTTCAGCCGTGTTCGGAACGGCTACAGGAATCGCAGGAGCAGGGTTTCGCCTTCGCTCGGATCGTCGGCCAGACCACAGGAAGGGAATTAACCCCGCGAAGTCTTCCCTTGGCTGTGGCAGAGGCCGCCGCGGCGCTGTCATTACCGCGCGCATTCGTCATTGCACTTTATCTGCAGGCCTTTCTGACGAATCTTGTGACGATTGCGATACGCCATATCCCCTTGGGGCAGGGCGACGGACATGCTGTTCTGGCAAGGCTGTTACCGCTGTTGCCAGAAATAGCAAGAGATGCGGAAAGTGCACAGACACCCGACGCATTCGGAAATTCCTGTTTTGCGGCAGACCTTGCCGCAATGGAACATGAAACCAAGGAAGTGAGGCTGTTTCGAACATGAGCAGACATGGACCACTGCGCGTTGGCATCGGCGGACCAGTCGGTGCAGGCAAGACCACGTTGACAGAACATCTTGCACGTACATTGGCGCCCTGCGTGTCGATGGCCGTAATCACCAACGATATTTACACCCGCGAAGACGCAGAGGCGCTGATGCGTGCGCAGGTGCTGCCATTGGATCGCATTCGCGGGGTTGAAACAGGTGGATGCCCGCATACTGCAATCCGCGAAGATGCCAGTATCAATCTTGCTGCTGTCGCTGATCTGACGATCAAGCTGCCCGGGCTGGATCTGATCCTCATAGAATCCGGTGGGGATAATCTGGCGGCAACATTCTCGCCCGAATTGGCGGATATCTCGATCTATGTCATCGACACGGCGGCTGGCCAGGATATTCCACGCAAGCGTGGCCCCGGACTGACAAAATCGGATCTGCTGGTCGTGAACAAGACCGATCTTGCCCCCTATGTGGGCGTGAATCTGGCGCAACTTGAAGCTGACACCCGCGCGGCACGCGGCACGCGCCCTTACATCATGGCACAGTTGCGGAACGCCAAGGGCATTGATGAAATTGTGGCCTTTCTGGTGCGTGAAGGCGGACTGGAATTCAATCAGCCGGCCATCTGATGGACGGAGCTCTTCGCAAAGTCAGGCGACGAGCAGTTGGAGGCCATCATTCCCGGTGATCGTTGCGTCTATGATTTCGCCAACGGGCTGCGGGTTGGAGAAGCGAACTTCGGTAAACTGTTCGGTTCTGCCAAGATCTGGCGCCTCAATCAGGATACGATGGCTGCGGCCCGTCTGCCCCGCCAGATGTGCAGCCAATGCATCGCTTCCAGCGGCGCGCAAACGGGCTGCGCGCGCCTTGATCATGCGCCCATCCAACTGTGGCATACGCGCGGCTGGCGTACCCTGCCTGGGACTGAAGGGAAAGACATGCAGGAAGGTCAGGTTACATTCCTCGACCAGGCGCAGCGAGTTTTCAAACATCGCGTCTGTTTCAGTGGGAAAACCAGCGATGATGTCGGCGCCAAATACCATATCCGGGCGAAGTTTGCGGGCCTCTTGGCAAAACCGGACGGCATCAGCGCGCAAGTGGCGGCGCTTCATTCGCCTGAGGATCATGTCATCGCCCGCCTGAAGCGACAGATGCAGATGCGGCATGAGCCGTGGCTGAGCTGCGATAGC
The DNA here is from genome assembly GCA_007128995.1 of Paracoccaceae bacterium. Taxonomy (GTDB): domain Bacteria; phylum Pseudomonadota; class Alphaproteobacteria; order Rhodobacterales; family Rhodobacteraceae; genus Roseinatronobacter. Next base: position 11,489 of record SKWJ01000279.1, on the reverse strand, counting down.
CTCCATCAACGCCTCATCGGCTTCGATGGAATCGATCGATGAAATCCGCAACCTTGGAACACCGGTGAGTCGCAAGATGCGCTGGACCAGATCGCCCAGACGCGGCGATCTTGGCAAATCGGCACCCCAGCTTGTCAGATCCACCCCTGTCAGTACCACCTCATTATATCCCTGTTCGACCAAGCGGTTGATCTGATCAATGACCACACCGGCAGGGACAGAGCGTGAATTGCCGCGGCCATAGGGGATGATGCAAAATGTACAGCGATGGTCGCAGCCATTTTGTACCTGCACATAGGCGCGCGCGCGGGTTCCGAAGCCATCTATCAGATGACTTGCCGTTTCGCGCACGGACATGATGTCATCTACCGCCACGCGCTCTGTGGTTCCGATAAGGTCCGGAACAAGCCGTTCCCATGTCGCGGCGCGCATCTTCTCGGAATTGCCAATGACGCGGGTGACTTCTGGCATCGCGGCGAAGGTCTCGGGTTCCGTCTGGGCCGCGCAACCAGTGACGATGATCGGCGAATCAGGATTCCTGCGGCGCAGACGCCGGATTTCCTGACGTGCCTTTCTGACAGCCTCTGCCGTTACTGCACAGGTATTGATGATCAGGGCATCCTTCAACCCCGCATCTTCGGCCATGGCTCTCATAGCTTCGGTCTCGTAGGCGTTCAAACGGCAGCCCATCGTGGTGAAGTGCGGTGTCGAACTCATTGCACAGACACCAAAAAGTCATCACTCAGGTGGCCCGAGAAAACATGCATGACTGGTCCAGTCAGCCAAACACCATCATCACGCCAATCCACCTCCAGCCGCCCGCCATCTGCCTCGATCACGACGCGCCGGGTTGTCAGACCACGCAGATTGGCGGCCACTGCGGTCGCGCAGGCGCCCGACCCGCAGGCCAGCGTGATCCCCGCCCCGCGTTCCCAGACGCGCAGCCGCAAGACGTTGTCGCGCAGGATACTTGCAAACTCGACATTGGTGGCCTGCGGAAAGAGCGGATCATGCTCCAACCGGGGACCACGTGTCGAAAGTGGAACGCTGTCCGCATCTTCCACGAAATGGACGCAATGGGGGTTGCCCATTCCCACGGCCATCGGATCACCCGGTAGGGGTAATTGGATCGGGTCCATTGCCCGCGCTAGCGGGATGTCTTGCCATGTCAGCACCGGCGGCCCCATATTTACCCAGATCCCGGTATCATCTCGTCTTGCAATCAGGATACCTCGTGCCGTTCTCAGACGGATCGTATCGCGCCCTGTCTCTTCCATCAGGCGGGCGGCAACACAGCGCGTTGCATTGCCGCAAGCACCGGCGCGCGACCCATCGCGATTCCAGAAATCAAGATCAGCGTCAGCGACATCCGACATCCGCAATTCTGCAAGCTGATCGAAACCGACACCGCGATGACGGTCGCCGATTGCACGCGCCAACGGCGCCGACATGACGCCACCATCGCGCACGCGCGAGTCGATCAGGACAAAATCATTGCCTGCACCATGCATCTTTTCAAAGGGCAAAGAGGGGGAAAGTGTAACCATGGCCGCGATATAAGGCGCAGCGCTCGTACTGACCAGCCACCAAACCTGCGTCTGTGTCGTTTTCCTTCAGTCTGTGTCCGATTAGCCCTTGACCCCGTGCCGGGGCTTTTCTAGATACCGCGAACAGTGGGCCCGTAGCTCAGTTGGTAGAGCAACTGACTTTTAATCAGTGGGTCACAGGTTCGAATCCTGTCGGGCTCACCATTTATTCTACAGAGCACAGTCTCTGGACTTTAGGGCGGTTGTTGCGTGATGCGTCTGCACCGCATGTCCTGTGTTCACTTGGTATGCGGTGCAAGGAAGTAGAGGGTCGACAGATCGGCCCTTTAATTGCGGAGCTTTGGAAGCTGTGCTTCAATTTGCCGACGGTAAGGTTCATGCGCTGGAGGAAGCTTCAGAGCAGCACCAAGCCGGTCCATCGGCTCGTCATAATTGAAGCCAGGGCCATCGGTGGCAATCTCGAACAGGATTCCACCAGGCTCCCGGAAGTAAATCGCCTTGAAATACTGGCGATCCTTGACCTCTGTCACCTGCTGTCCCTGTGCAATCAGAACGTCGCGCAACTTGGCTTGATGCGTGCTGTCGCTCGCACGGAAGGCTACATGGTGAATTGTTCCTGATCCGGGCCGGGCGACGGTAATACTGTCCGAACACCATATATCAACAATGCGCCCCGGGGCATCTCCGGGCAGGACAAAACGAAGGCGACGTCCATCCTGGCCATGCTCTTCACCTTTGAACTCATAGCCAAAAACATCAGTCAGAATGCGCCCGGTCGGCGCAGGATCTGCCACCCAGAGTGTCACCGAATGAAAGGCGCCCCAGTCACCGGCCGTGTCGTCGGCAACCATTTCAAAAACCTGACCATGAGGATCCCGCAAGATCAGAACATCGTCGCCAAACCGTGTCTCGACATGGCCACCCAATGCGCCCTGCCAAGATGTCAATTCCGAGCGGGTGACGGCATAGGCAAAAGCAAATGCCGCACCTGCGCCCGCATGCCCTTGCCGGGATTGTTCTTGGTTGAAGAAGGTCAGCACGCTTCCCGGCTGCGCTGCTTGTGCCCCATAGTAGAGATGATACATCTCGGGCGCGTCAAAGTTGACCGTCTTCTTGATCAGGCGGGTCTTGAGAGTCTTGGTGTAGAAATCAAGATTTTCTTGTGCCGGACCGGAAATGGCCGTGACATGGTGCAAACCGGCGATCGGAGCATGGCTTTGGAAATCGTTCACGGAACTACCTCTTTGCTGAACGTTTCTTTACATATGGATCGGCAAGCAAGGTTTTACAGGAAATACATGCCCACAGAGCCTGTGCCGTCCTGCACAGACGCTAAGCGTCATACCGTGTCGGGCCACGGCGGCTTTCATCGACCGGAGTTGTCAGGACACTGGCATGATGCGCGCGCTGTTCACACCCGGCGCGCGGACAGATGCGGCAGTTGATCCCGATCTGGGTGAAGACTGCCCCTTGCAAGGCCACGCCTTCAGCGTAACCAATGCCGGGTGCATGCCCGATCGTGCATCCCATCGCCACTGCAAGGCGGTTATCTTGTCCAGACCGTGCAAAAGTTGGTCGATCTACAGTGCGTGCGAAAACGAAGTACTGTGACGCGTCGGGCATCTCTACCAGTTGCGGCACGATCCGGCCTGGCAGTCGGAAGGTCATGTGAAGGTCAAGCTTCGGGCAGGCCCCGCCATATTCCGCAAGGTGAAAATCGGTCGCGTTGAAGCGTTTTGTCACATTTCCGGCCTTATCGACCCTCAGAAAGAAGAACGGAACGCCCTGCGCCCCGTCACGTTGCATCGTGGTTGCGCGGTGACAGGCCTGCTCGAAGCTGACACCGAACCGTGTCGCCAGATGATCGAAATCATATTTTGACGCGCGCGCTTCGACCAGAAATGCGTCATAGGGCATCAACACGGCGGCTGCGAAATAATTCGCAAGTTCGACAAGGCCTCGCGCACGACCTTGTGGCGTCTCGATTCCTGAGTGCGCGAGCAACTCATCCAGCGTTTCGCGACATTCGATCAGGCCCAGAACATGGGTCAGCTGGAAGACCCGATTTGGATGATCAAGTGCTTCTGACAGGCGCACAACAGCACTGGACTGGTCATAATGGCGCAGATTGCGCGGCATGTCGCGAACTCTGACCGACTGGACCGAAATCTTATGGTGGTCTTTCAGTCGCGCCTTGAGGGCGGCATATAGATCATCGGTCTGTGGCGGCGACACGCCCCAGAAGGCTTCGGCGGCCTGCTCAAGCGCCGGGAAGTGATTGCGCTGACGCCGGAAGAAGTGATGGACAGCACCTTCAGGCGAGGCAGCAAAGACTGGTCCCAAATCATCCGGGCGCGCTGCGAGCGCGAGCAATTGATCAGACGCGCTCTGATATGCGCGGTGCAATCGCAGGAAAGCCTGGATGAGTCTGGGTGCATGGGTCTGGGCACCGCGCAATTCCTGCAGATCAGGCCGCATCTCATCAAATAGCGGATCCTGCAAAGCGCCACGTAAATCGGCAAGTTGCGCTCCTGAGTTGTCTTCGGCAATTTCGTGCCAATCGACGCCGTAATGCTCGAAAAGACTGAGCAGCAAGGCCACTGACACGGATCGCTGGTTGTTCTCCAGCAGGTTTACATAGGCGGCACTTATCCCGAGCCGCTTTGCCATCTGGGCCTGGGTTTCGCCAGCATCCTGCCGCAAACGGCGCAAATGGGGGCCAATAAACGTTTTGCGCATGGGTGCTCCGGACGCTGGAATATGTAAAATTAACAATATTACAAATATTCTACTTTGTAAATTTTCGCGTTTACAGCAGAACCCGGTTTCATTGGCAGCATTGGCCCTCTCTCTGTCAGATTACAAACAGGGAGGAAGTCATCATGCTGAAACGTTTCCAGACAGGTACGGCGCATCTTTTCATTCCGGGGCCGACCAATGTTCCGGTGGATGTCTTGCGTGCGATGAACACCCCGATGCAAGATCATCGTGCACCTGAATTTTCCGAAGTTCTCGCGCCGGTTCTGGACGGGTTGAAACCTGTCTTTGGAACCCAGGAGGCAGCGATCGCACTGTTTCCGGGCTCTGGAACGGCGGCATGGGAGGCGGCAATCACAAACACGCTTTCGCCCGGCGACAAGGTGCTGATGGCGCGGCATGGGCAGTTCTCGACACTCTGGGCCACCATGGCGCGTGATCTTGGATTGCAGGTCGAGGTGATCGATCTGGCCTGGGGCGCAGCCTGCCCGATCCGTGAAGTCGAGCGCCGCCTCGGAGCGGACCGGCACGGCGAAATCAGGGCCGTCTTTGTCACTCATAATGAAACGGCCACCGGGGTTACGTCGGATGTGGCGGGAATACGCGCTGCACTGGACGCGTGTTTCCATGACGCACTTCTGTTTGTTGATGGCGTGTCTTCCATTGGCTCGCTTCCGTTTGAAATGGATCTCTGGGGCGTCGATTTAGCGATTGCGGGAAGTCAGAAGGGGCTGATGTGCCCTGCCGGATTGGGTCTTCTCGCCGCCAGCTCTCGCGCGCTTGGGGCGATGGACCAAAGTCGATCGCTACGAAGCTATCTTGATCTGCGCGCAATGTTGCGTGCGCATGAGGCCGGATCATTCTGCTATACGCCACCGACGCATCTGTTGCTTGCCTTGCGCGTTGCATTGTCGCGACTTCAGGCAGAGGGGCTGCAAAACGTCTTCAAGCGCCACAACCATCTTGCCGAAGGGGTTCGTGCAGGTGTTGCCGCCTTGGGACTGGAGATTGTGGCCGAACATCGCAGCATTGCATCTGATACCGTTACTGCGATTCGTACAGGGCCGTCTGTAGACGCGCGTGATGTCATCACGATCGCCCGTGAGCGATACAATACGCATTTCGGCGCAGGGCTTGGTCCGCTTGAAGGGCGTGCATTCCGCATCGGCCATCTGGGAGATCTTAATGAAGGCATGTGCCTGAGCGCCCTTGGCATTGCCGAACTGTCGTTGCGCGCTGCTGGTGCAAAGGTTGAACTGGGCGCAGCACTTGTCGCAGCACAGCAGGTTTTTGCATCCGACCGGGCAGAGCCCGGATTTGCCATCGCTGCCGAATAGGGTCCCCAGCATGAGCCATACATTATTTCCAACACGTCAATCGCGACTGCAGCGGTCCACGCTTGCAGTCCCGGCGTCGAATATTGCCATGATCGAGAAAGCGGCGCATTCTGACGCAGATGTGGTCTTTCTGGACCTCGAAGATGCCGTCGCACCGCATGAGAAAGCACAAGCCCGGAAAAATGCAATTGCGGCCCTGAATGGCATTGACTGGCAGGCAAGCGGCAAGACCATAAGCGTGCGCATCAACGGGCTGGATACCGGCTACATGTATCGCGATGTGGTCGATATTATGGAACAGGCCGGTGACCGTGTTCATATGCTGCTGATCCCGAAACTGGGCGTGGTGTCAGATCTGTATATGGTCGATGCACTTGTAAATCAGATTGAACAGGCCTGTGGCTTGACACGGCGTGTGGGACTGGAAGCGCTGATAGAGACCGCGCTTGGCATGGCCAATGTCGAGGAGATAGCCCGCTACGCAGCCAGTTCGGGTTCCCGGCTTGAGGCGCTGCATTTCGGCGTGGCCGATTATGCAGCCTCGATGCGGGCACGAACAGTCAATATCGGTGGGACGAATCCGTCCTATCCGGGCGATCAATGGCACGCTTCGCTGTCAAGGATGATCATCGCCTGCCGTGCCTATGGCCTTCGCGCGCTGGATGGACCCTTCGGCGATTTCAACGATCCCGAAGGCTATATCGCCGCCGCCGAGCGCGCCGCAGCGCTGGGGTTTGAAGGCAAATGGGCCATTCATCCCAGTCAGATTGCGATGGCGAATGACGTTTTCAGCCCGCCCGAGGCCGAAGTCGCGCGGGCGCGTCGCATCATCGAGGAATTGCGCAAGGCACAGGCCGAGGGCAAGGGCGCGGCTGCGTTGGATGGCAAGATGATCGATGCGGCTTCCGAGAAGATGGCGATGAATGTTCTTTCGCTGGCTGATGCGATCACCGCACGCAGCGCATCTGCGCACGCAGCCGAATAAGGAGTGGGTCCAGTGGATATTCATGAACATCAGGCGAAAGACGTGCTGAGGGCTTTCGGTATGCCAGTGCCCCAAGGCGGCATTGCCTTTGCCCCAGAACAAGCGATGCATGAAGCGCGCAAACTGGGCTTTCCGGTGGTTGTCAAAGCACAAATTCATGCCGGGGGGCGCGGGGCGGCTGGCGGGGTCAGGCTATGCCAATCCGAGGCCGAGGTCGGCGCTTTCGCCCTGTCTCTGCTCGGGCGCAATCTCGTTACCAAACAGACCGACGCGCAGGGCAAACCAGTGCATCGCCTGCTGGTGGAACAGGGAACCGAAATCGCGAAGGAACTGTATCTTGGCCTTGTTCTGGATCGGAAGTCTGAGCGGATCATGATCGTTGCCTCGCGCGAAGGCGGAATGGAGATCGAGGATCTGGCGGAAGATCAGCCGGATGCGCTGATACGGATGGTGATTGACCCGGCAATGGGGCTCTTGCCGTTCCAGTCGCGCGAACTTGGCTTTGCCCTTGGCCTGAGCGCGCATCAAATCGGGCAATTCGCCATTGTATTGCGCGCCTGCTACCGCGCCTTCCGCGATCTTGACGCAACTATGGTCGAGATCAACCCGCTGGTCGTCAGCAGCGCAGGCGGCCTGATCGCGCTGGATGCCAAGATGAGCTTCGATACAAATGCGCTGTTCCGCCGCCCCAATGTAGCGGCGCTGCGCGACCCCGGTCAGGAAGACCCACGCGAAGATGCTGCGGCAGAACATGGTCTGAGTTATGTCGGGCTTGACGGGGATATTGGCTGCATCATCAATGGTGCGGGGTTGGCGATGGCGACAATGGACATGATCCAACTGGCAGGCGGCCAGCCTGCTAACTTTCTCGACATCGGTGGCGGGGCAAGCCCGGAGCGCGTCGTCGCTGCCTTTCGCACTGTTCTGACTGACCCGAATGTATCTGTGATCCTTGTCAATATCTTCGCGGGCATCAACCGCTGTGACTGGGTCGCCTCTGGCGTGGTGCAGGCCTATCGCGAGTTGAACCTGACATTGCCTGTGGTGGTGCGACTCGCGGGCACGAATGTCGACGAAGGCCGCTGCATTATCGACGCTTCCGGCCTGCCACTGATCTCTGCTGACACCTTGGCCGAAGCGGCAGCGACGGCTGTCGCCGCACGCCCTGCACTCGCTGCTTGAAGGAGCCCTCAAATGTCCATTCTCATTCAGCAAGAGACCCGCATCATCATTCAGGGCATGTCAGGTCGGATCGGCCAGTTTCATGCCCAAGATATGATAAAACATGGCACAAATGTTGTCGGCGGAGTGACACCCGGTCGCGGAGGCGAAACAGTGCTTGGCCGTCCGATCTTCAACACTGTGCGCGAAGCGATTGAGGCGGTCGGCGCGCAAGCGTCATTGGTCTTTGTCCCGCCACCCAGTGCCGCAGATGCGATCATGGAAGCCGCCGAGGCCGGTCTTGAATTCGCGGTCTGCGTCACCGATGGCATTCCCTCGCAGGACATGATGAAGGTAAAGCGTTTTCTGCGCCGTTTCCCGGCGGAACGAAAGATGCGCTTCATCGGCCCCAATTGCGCCGGCGTCATCTCGCCCGGGAAAGGTTTCATGGGCATTATGCCGCCGCATATCTATCTGCCGGGCCGGGTTGGCATTGTAGGTCGCTCGGGCACCCTGGGCTATGAAGCCGCCAGCCAGATGAAGGCATTGGGGATCGGTGTGTCCACATCGGTGGGCATTGGCGGCGATCCGATCAACGGGTCCAGCTTCAAGGACATTCTGGCGATGTTCGAAGATGACCCGGAGACGGATGCCGTTATGCTGATCGGTGAGATTGGAGGCCCGCAAGAGGCTGAGGCGGCGGCCTATGTCCGCGACCACATGTCCAAGCCTGTTGTTGCCTATATCGCAGGGCTTTCCGCGCCGAAGGGGCGCAAGATGGGCCATGCTGGCGCGATCATATCGGCTTTTGGCGAGTCAGCGCAGGAAAAGGTAGAGATCCTCTCGGCTGCGGGGATTACGGTCGCGCCGACACCTTCGGCGATGGGAGAGACTTTGGCGAAGGTGCTTGGCATGAGGCAGGCGGCATGAGCAGGTCGGAAACCAAACTTACAGGCGACGCCGCAACGCCGGAAGAGGCGCAAGCCTGGCTGGGGCGGGTTGAAACTCGGCAAGGTGCTGTCAGCCCGGAACTTGCAGGCATGGCAATGGGTGCGCTTGGGCATCCGGCAGCTGCACAGCCGCCCATTCACACGGGTGCAGTCCTGCCTGTTCTCTGGCATTGGGTTGCCTTTCCCGAGTTCTTTCCGATTTCGGAAATCGCAACGGACGGACATCCCAAGCTTGGTGGCTTCCTTCCACCGTTGCCGTTCAACCGGCGCATGTGGGCGGGTGGTAGGCTTTCGTTCAAGGGCCGTTTTGCTGTGGGCGAGATCATCACCAGACGCTCGGAAATCTTGAGTGTCGATTTCAAATCTGGCAGCACCGGAGAGATGGCCTTTGTGCGCATTGGCCATGATCTGCGAGGGCAGGGCGGGGCACAGATTCGCGAAGAGCAGGATATCGTTTATCTGCCGATCCCCGAACACTTTCGCGCCCCTCGCGCCATTTCGGCGCCCGATGACCCGATCTTCTCTGAGCGGGTCGATGTCGGGCCGGTTCGGCTGTTTCGCTACTCGGCCGCGACATATAACGCACATCGGATTCACTACGATCGCGACTATGCACGCGAGATCGAGAAGTATTCGGGCCTTGTCGTTCATGGCCCGATGCAGGCGACACTCCTGATGGAAGCCGCAATGCGCCATTCTGCGCAGATACCGGCGCGCTTCAGCTTTCGCGGTGTTCATCCGATGTTTGACGGTTACCTAAATCTGCAGGCCACGCGTGATGGCGACACTGCGCTCAGGCTTTGCACAGTGGCCCCCGAGGGCCATCAGGGGTTGCAAGCCCGCTTTGAATGGGAGGCATGACAAATGGGACCACTTGACGGAATGCGCGTGATTGAAGGATCAGCCTTCGTGGCAATCCCGCTTGCTGGCATGACCCTTGCGCAAATGGGGGCCGAGGTGATCCGCTTTGACCGGATTGAGGGTGGTCTTGATGCGCGGCGCTGGCCCGTGACCAAATCAGGCAAAAGCCTGTTCTGGGCAGGACTGAACAAAGGCAAAAAGTCTGTGGCGGTTGACATGAAAAGTCCGCAGGGGCGTGAACTGATCACAAGGATCATCACTGCTCCGGGTGAAGATGCCGGATTGTTCCTGACAAATTTGCGGGTTCGGGGCTGGATGGATCATGAAACCTTGTCCCGCTTGCGCAAAGACCTGATCATGGTCGCGTTGCTTGGCGACAGACATGGCCGTGCAGCAGTCGATTATTCAGTCAACCCCAGCCTAGGCTTTCCCAATGCAACAGGGCCAGAAGAATCCGTGGATCCCGTCGCGCATGTCTTGCCCGCTTGGGACTGTATTGCGGGCAATATGGCGGTAACTGCCCTTCTTGCTGCAGAGCGTCACAGATTGCGCAGTGGACAGGGCCAGGAAGTGCTGTTTTCCTTGAAGGATGTGGCTGCGGCGATGCTTGGAAATCTGGGGATCATTGGTGAGGTTGCCATTAATGGTACTGATCGACCGAAATATGGCAATGCGCTATATGGCGGGTATGGTCAGGATTTTATCTGCGCCGATGGGAACAGGGTCATGGTGATCGGCCTGACAGACAGGCAATGGCGCGGATTACTGAAATCCACAAGCACACAAGACGAGATGGCAGCCCTTGAGGCCCGCCTTGGGGTGAGTTTTTCTCAGGAAGGCGCCCGATTTAAGCATCGGGCAGCAATTACCGAAATTCTGAAGCCGTTTTTCCAGCGCCACTCCGTCCAAGAACTTGGCCCGATATTTGATCGCAACGGCGTGACATGGTCGCAGTTCCGGAGTTTTGCGCAGGCGGTTCATGAAGATCCCGATCTGTCGCCTGAAAATCCAATGTTTCACATGGTGCATCAGCCCGGGATAGGTCGGTACCCGACACCGGCCTCTCCATTCGATTTTTCGCAAATTGACCGCTCGCACCCCCAGCCCGCGCCCGAACTTGGTGCTCATACGGAAGAAGTTCTTGCAGATGTTGCAAAACTGACCAGCGGAGAGATTGCCGCGCTTTTCGACGCCGGCGTCGTCACCGCTCCGCGGAAGGAACAGGTTTTCATACGCGCCGCAGTGTAGCTACAGATGTGAGCCTGAGGCTGGCTTCCTCGATCAGCGCCGGGCAGACGGTGCCTTCGACTGGATGCAGAGAAATCACGCAAAGGAATAGTATGCCCTTAGCGTTGAACGTCGATCCTCGATAACTGCCAGATACTTCGCGACATCATGCTCTCGGTCAGGTATCGCGCATCATCGTCAAACGGAAATACCAGCCAGAACGGCCCTTTGTCACGCACCGACATGAGCGCACCATTGCGTTCAAACGCAATCATCGCCGCGCCATCCGCAACAAGATCGGCTGACATCGAGACGCTGTAGCCATTCATCGCTATCAGAATCAGCGTATAGTCGCCGCTGACTGTATGGGCCTTATGCCGATGTCCGCATAATACAGAAACTCTGTCAGCGCAACGCCGACAAAATGCTGAACCCCATCTGTCCAAGGCGTGCTTGTGCTGATTTCCATCACAGGCATTTTGCGCCTGTCATCAAGGCTGAATTCCCGTTCAACACCTGCAACCGGGTCGCTGAACACAATTTGAACAGCTTTGGCCATGCCGGGCATGCACAGCAACAGCAAAAAGGAAGCGAGGCCCGCGATCCGGAACCTTCGCGCGTCATGCATCAGGTCAACCAAATGCGCCAATAGTGGCAGATCCGG
>SKWJ01000240.1 GCA_007128995.1 Paracoccaceae bacterium | reverse complement strand
TGGGCTGGGGCGTGATGGCTGGCTGCGTGCGTATGCCCTGTGGGAATTGCACTTGCTGGAAGAGTCGGGCTTCGGTCTGGACCTTGCGCAATGTGCAGTGACAGGGGCTGTCGAGGATCTCGCTTATGTTTCGCCGCGTACAGGGCGCGCGGTCACGCAGATCGGTGCAGGCGACTATGCTGCGCGGCTGCTTGTCTATCCACGGGCATTGCTGTCAGACACCGGCTTTGATCTGGAAGGTGCGCGAACAGCGCTGCACCTGAGCGGGTACTTCCTGCATCACTGGCTGGCCGAATCGTTGGGACGGCCGGTGCCAGAGGCACGTGCGCGCCTGATCGCACTTCTGGGTCAGTAGCGCGTGGCGTCTGATGGGCGCAATGGTCTTCATGGGTGTTTGCTCTGCGGCTTGGGATCTGTTTCGGGTGACTGGCCAGCCTGCCGGGCATTGGGCCAAATCTGCGTCTCGGATGGGCTGCATGGAACCTTCAGGAACAGGTCGTCACAAAGCTTATGCTCCTTCCGCTGGGTTCACACCACAAGGGTTTGGGCCTTAAGGTTGAAACCGGTGTCTGAATCGGGCATCGTGGAAGGAAGGTTGTAGCGACGAGGTCATGAAGACACAACACGGCGCACCCCTGCAAGCAGCAAGCACTCCGGAACGCAGCTTTGCCGAAGCCCTTCCGCAGATAATCTGGACTGCGCGCCCTGATGGAACCTTTGACTGGGTGAACGGAGCATTCCGGCGTGTCACCGGCGTCTCTGACAGTGAACTGGCCGATGGCAGCTGGCGTGTGGCCCTGCATGCGGATGACCGCGACAAGGTTCTTGCTGCCTGGCATGCCGCGATCGGGCGGGGAAAGCCGTTTCGGACCGAATTCCGGCTCTGGTCGTTGCCGCAAGCGTGCTGGCGTCGCCACCTGGTGGATGCGCGTCCGCAGGAGGATGCGAGTGGACAGATCCAGCGATGGTACGGGAGCGCGATCGATATCGAGGATCTTCGCGATGCGGAAGATGCGCGCGAAGCCGAACTGCGCCTACAGATGGTCGAGCGCCATGTTCTTGAGGGGATCGCAGCCGGCGCGCCGCTGAACCCACTCCTCAAAGATATCTGCGTGGCTGTGAGTGATGTCCTGCAGGGGGCCCGCGCCATTGTCATTCTTGTGTCCGAAGATGGCAAATACCTCGACACCATGTCGGGGGATACCATGCTTGAGGGGTGGTATCGCGACATCGCGCCGCTGCGTGTCGCCGAAGGCCAATTGACCTGCGGGACCGCCGTGTTCCGTCGCAAGCCTGTCTTTACAACGGATACAAGGCAAGACCCACTCTGGAGCGGACAATTTCAGGCTGCCGCCAGTCAGGGCCTGGCTGCGTGCTGGGCGCTTCCGGTTATGGATGCGTCTGGCACACCAATTGCCTGTCTGGCCTGTTTTCATGCGTCGCCCTGCGCGCCGACAAATGCTCAGGTCGCCTTGCTGCACAGGCTGGGCAAGACGGTGCGCACGGCGATTTCAGAGGTTGCCAGTCGTGACCAGTTGCACGCAAGCGAACGGCGCTATCACAGCCTGTTTGACTTTCTTCCCATCGCGATCTGGGAGAATGACATAACCGCAATCACCATGATGCTGGCCGAGTTGAAACAGACACCTGTCATCGCGCTCGAGCCTTGGCTTGATGCTAATCCTGAGTTCGTTGATCAGGCGGCGATGGGCATAACTGTTCTGGATGCAAACCGGGCCGCGCGCCAGTTATACGGGGTGGATGCGGATGGGCCCGATGGTATGACGCGCGCCTTGCGCGCCCAGATGCTGGAACCGACCTACCGGGCGACGCTGCGTGGTCTGTTGCTGGCCTTGTGGGACCGCCGCCCCGATTTCGAGGCCGGTTACACCGTGACGCGCGCAGACGGAGGCCGGGCAGAGGTGCTGGTGAGAATGCAACTGCCTGCACCCGGCAGTGGCCGCCTGCTGGTGGCAGAACTTGACATCACCAGCCAGCGCCGTGCCGAAGAGCGGTTCCGACATATTGCACATGCATCAAGCGATTACATCTTCGACCGCGATCTCACGACAGAAAAAACCTGGGTGAATGATGCGGCAAGCTGGCTGAGGGATATGACGCCCGGTGCCTGCGAAGTCCCCAGACAAACCTGGGTTGACAGCGTTCACCCCGATGACAGTGTCGCGATCCTCGCAGGGATCGCAGAAGCGATCAGCGGCGATGGCACGTCATGGGAGGCAGAATACCGGCTCAGGCTGAGTGATGGCAGCTATATTCCAGTTCTGGAGCGCGCAAGCATCCTGCGCGATGACTTCGGTCAGGCAGTGCGCCTGATCGGCAACATTATCAATCTGTCCGAGCAGAAAGAGCTTGAAGCACAGTTGCGCCAGTCACAGCGGCTGGATGCGATAGGCCAGCTAACTGGGGGAATCGCCCATGACTTCAACAATCTTCTGACGGTTATTCTCGGCAATGCCGAAGCTTTGAATGAAACGCTTCCCGCTGGGACTGACATTGCGACAATGGCCCAGCAGATCATGCTTGCCTCGGAACGTGCTGCAGAACTGACCCAGCGGTTGCTTGCCTTCGCACGCAAGCAACCGCTGTTGCCGGGTATCTTCGATCCGAACATGATCATAGAGAACATGCGCTTGCTGATCGGAAGGTCGATCACACCTGCGATTGCGCTGGAACTGGAACTGGCGCGCAAGCTGGGGTCTGTGCAGGTAGATCGCGCGATGTTTGAAAGCGCTATCCTCAATCTTTGTGTGAATGCGCGTGACGCGATGCCCGAAGGCGGGACGCTGCGCATAACGACCAGCGCGGCACTGTTTGATCCTGATGATGGCGAAAATGGAACACAGGCGCGCGAATACATCAAAATCATGGTTTCCGACACTGGCCATGGCATGAATGAGAAGACGCGGACGCGCGTGTTTGAGCCCTTTTTCACGACCAAGCCTCCGGGCCAGGGCAGTGGGCTGGGCCTGAGCATGGTACATGGCTTTGTCCACCAGTCCGGCGGGCGTGTGCGGGTCCACAGCTCTGAGAGCGCGGGAACGGCTGTCGAGTTGCTTTTGCCAGTACATGATGGCCCGGAGCGTGATGAGCCCGGCAGCACAGAGCCTGTCGCCACAGTGCGTGACCCTTCTCCACGCGCCCGGATCCTGCTGGTCGAGGATGAAGAGCAGGTGCGCGATTATATCTGCATGATTCTGCGTTCGCTTGGCTATGCCGTCGTCGCCGAGAGTAGCGCCACCCCGGCTCTTGGGCGCTTGCGTGCGGGAGAACGCTTCGACCTTCTGCTCTCTGACATCGTGATGCCGGGCGAAATCAATGGCCGTCAGCTTGCAGAGCTGGTGCTGGTGGAACATGCCGATCTGCCGGTGCTGCTTGTCTCTGGCCATGCAGATGATATCTCTACCCCCGATGGACAGCTTGATCAGCGGATCGGGTTTCTGCGAAAACCCTTTCGCAAATCCGATCTGGCCCAACGGCTGGCAGAGATGCTGCCAACCTGACAGGTATTCAGCAGTTCTTGCAACCTCTGACATGTCCGCCCCCGCGCGCTTTTCGATCTGCCTGATCGCGTCAACGGGGCACTTTGTTACGCGCCTTGTGCGCAAATTTCCGCTGATCGCGCGCCTGTCTGTGAAACCAGCGGGCCGGAATGGGGGTTTCGTGGTCACACATAGGCGGCGCAGCCTCTCCATACCGGACGAGGGCCCGCCCGATCATGGAGGGTAACATGCAACGACTTCTTTTGACGACATCGCTTATCGTGCCGCTGTTTGCTGTCCCGGCCTTCGCGCAGGACGCCCCGACGACGCCAGAGCAGCCGGACCCGATGGTGGGCGAGCAGACCGACCCGCTGGACAGCCCTGACCCTGCCGCCGAGCCAGACATGGCAGCCGATGCAGAGCCGGAGTTCACCAATGACACAATCATGCAGCAGCAGGCCAGCAACGAGTTGCGGGTTGACTGGATCACCGGGACAACGGTGCGTTCGCTTCAGGATGAAACGATCGGCAATATCGGGGATCTGATCATCGATCAGGAAACGAATGAGATCACTGCCGCGATCCTGTCTGTTGGCGGTTTTCTCGGGATCGGCGCAAAGCAGATTGCAGTCCGGTTTGACGAACTTCAGATCGATTTTGATGCGCGTGAGATCCAGTTGGACATGACGCGCGAAGCCGCGGATGCCGCGCCTGAATATGTCTTCCGCGACAGAGAAGACCTGCCGGCACCAGTTGTCACCAACGGCGCTGCGGACCCTATGGCGCCGCTCGACTGATGTATAGATACGTTTTGATCTGACTGTGCACAGGGCGTCCCGCTTACGGGACGCCCATTTTCATTGGCCTGACAGATCATTCACCCAGCGCGATCCCCTCGCGCCGGGGATCAGCCCCACCTTCAAGGCGCTCACCAATCGAAATGGCATGCAGTCCTGATGTAAGCGCCGTGACATTCGTCTGAAAGCCAAGCTCCGCCAGAGGGGCTTCAAGATCTTCTGCCCATGTGCCTGCCTCGATCTGATAGGTTCCGAAACTGTTCACCAGATGCGGCATTGTCACGGCGTCCTGAACGCCCATCCCCCAGTCGAGATGCGCGATAATTGCTTGCGCCGTGAAGCCGATAATCGTGGCGCCGCCGGGACTTCCGATCGCAAGGATGGGGGCGCCGTCACGCGTCACGATTGTGGGCGACATGGAAGAGCGCGGACGCTTGCCCGGCTCGACCCGGTTCGCAATCGGCCATCCGTCGGCATGGGTGCGAAAGGAAAAATCGGTCAGCTCATTGTTCAGAAGAAAACCGCGCACAAAAATGCGAGAACCAAAACCACTTTCGATCGTGGTTGTCATTGCGGCGACATTGCCATCCGCATCCACAATCGAGATATGCGACGTTGCCGGATATTCCATGCGCATATCATCGCCCCAGAGCAGGGCATGGTCCCATTCTGGCTCACCTGCTGACACTTCGCTCAGCGCATCCTCGTTGCGCAGCAGCGCGGCGCGTGTGGCCAGATAATCGCGGTCGATCAGTCCCTGAACGGGAACCGGAACAAAGTCGCTATCTGCAAGATACCGGCCCCGGTCGGCAAATGCGAGGCGTGTTGCATCGCCCATCAACCGCCGTGTCTGAACATCCTGCGGGTCCATGTCGCCAAGATCAAAATGCTCGAGCATTCCCAGAATCTGGGCAATCGCGACCGCGCCCGATGATGGCGGGCCCATTCCGCAGACGTCATGTTCGCGATATGTGTAACAGACTGCAGGTCGTTCCATGACCTCATATCGCGCAAGATCCACCATCGACAGCAGGCCGGGCAAATCTTCTGTCCGCGTGGCGGCCACGATATCTGCCGCGATCTCTCCGGAATAGAAGGCAGATGCCCCGCGCGCGGATATCTGGCGCAGCGTGTCGGCATAATCCGGGTTCATCAATGTGCTGCCTGCTGCAAGCGGGGCGCCATCTGGCAGGAAATATGCAGCCGTCGCAGGAAATGTTGCAAGCGTGTCTTCCGCAGCGGCGACGGACTCTGCCAGACGGGGTGAAACTGTGAACCCTGTTTCGGCATGGTCAATCGCTTCAGCGAACAGGCTGTGCCAGTTCGCGCGCCCCCAGCGGCGGTGGGCGTCTTCCAGCAGGCGGGGTGTTCCGGGCGTTCCGACAGATCGGCCGCTGACGACCGCAGTCCTGAAATTCAGCGGTGCACCGTCTTCATCCAGAAAATACTGCGGATCTGCCGCAAGCGGGGCTGTTTCCCGCGCATCGAGGGTTGTGATTTCGCCTGATCGCGCGTCATACCAGACAAGAAACGCGCCGCCCCCCAGACCCGAAGATTGGGGCTCGACAAGACCAAGCACGGCTTGGGTTGCGACAAGCGCATCTGCGGCAGTTCCCCCTTCGCGCAAGACACGGGCGCCAGCTTCTACTGCCAGCGGATGAGCGGCACTGATCATCCAGCGCTCGGCTTCAACCGACTGTCCTGACTGTTTTGCCACAAGCGCGCTCGTCGCGGCGTCTGACAGTCCGGGGAAATCCACCGCCACATCTGTTTCCGGTTCCGGAACAACCAGATCAGATGTTTGCTGCGCAAGCGATGGATGCGAAAAGCCAGCGGCCATAATGGCCATGGAGATGACACGAAACATGTATACCCTTTCCTTGTGGCGCCCAGCGTGCTGAATGCGGTCTGGCCAGTTCAGGACCCGGTGCGCCATTTCTTTCTGCAAAAGGCGAGTTTTCAGTCTGCCCTTGAACCTGAAGTGGCAGGCTAGCATCTTTGGATGATCGCGTCACCTGATAGGGCGCAGGGTCTTCGCGCGCGGGCATCTGCTGTGCAACCTAGTCCTTGATGGCTTTGAGCACGAGAAAGGTCTGCGCGCCTTTGACCGCAGGCAATGACAACAGGTGGTTATCAAGAAAGCGATTATAGGCGTGCAGATCGCGGCAGGTCACATGCAGTTGAAAATCCGCCGTCCCGGTAATTGCATAACAGGCGCGCACCACGTCGCTGGTATGGGTCATGCGAATGAAGTCCCGCACCAGCGCGTCATCATGGCGCGCAAGATTGACATGGACGATCGCCTTGAAATTCTGCCCCAGAACCTCGTCGTCCAGATCGACTGTATAACGGCGAATGGCACCTGCCTCTTCTAGAGCCCGCACACGGCGCCAACACGATGTCGGTGACAATCCGACGCGCTTGGCTAATTCCGCGTTGGAGATGCGGCAATCCTGTCGCAACGCTGCCAGCAGGCGGGTGGATATCTCATCATCTACTGACATATCTGTCCGAAAATTTTGCCAATAGTGAAACGATTATCCGAAATAGCCACTTCTGGCCAGAAGATTGGCGAATTTTTCCAGACAAAACAGAATATGCTCTGAAAAGGATGCTTCTGTCGCCATGGGGGAGTGGAATGGCTTACGATATGATCGATCTGGACAGCTATCAGCTATCTGACCGCTATGCGCGCGCACAGGGACGGGTTTTTCTGACTGGGACGCAGGCTTTGGTCCGGATCATGCTGGACCAGGCACGGCGGGACCGTCAGGCCGGCGAAAACACCGCCGGGTTCATATCCGGTTACAGAGGCTCGCCGCTGGGCGGGGTCGATCTTGAGATCTGGCGCCAGAAAGCACGATTGGCCGATGCAGGCATCGAATTTCTGCCCGCGGTGAACGAGGATCTGGCCGCCACGGCCATTCTCGGGGCGCAACAGGCCACGCTTGCGGCGGACTGCTCTGTCGATGGCGTGTTTTCGATGTGGTACGGCAAGGGGCCGGGGCTGGACCGCTCGGGCGACGCGTTCAAACATGGCAATGCCTATGGAACCGCACCCAAAGGCGGTGTTCTGGCCGTGGCTGGTGATGATCACGGATGCGTCTCGTCATCCATGCCGCACCAGTCGGATGTGGCGTTCATGGCGTGGTTCATGCCGGTCCTGAATCCTGCCTCGGTCGCGGAATATCTTTCGTTCGGGGAATACGGGATCGCCCTGTCGCGTTTCAGCGGAACCTGGGTCGGGTTCAAGGCCATCTCGGAAACCGTGGAGTCTGGCCAGTCCGTGATCCTGCCGCAGGATCGTGTGTTTCACATACCAAAGTTTGAAGCCCCGGCTGGCGGCATTCATGTCCGGCTGTCGGACCTGCCAAGCCCGGAGATTGAGACACGGATCACGCACAAGCTGCGCGCGGTCGAGGCATTTGTCGAAGCCAACCCGATTGATCGCCGGATCTATGATCTGCCGGATGCGCGCTTTGGTATTGTGACCACAGGCAAGGCGCATCTGGACACTCTGGAAGCGCTGCGCCTTCTTGGCCTTGATGAGCATGCCTGCCGACGCCTCGGCATTGATATCTACAAAGTGGGGATGGTCTGGCCGCTCGCGCGGCGCGACGCACTGGCCTTCGTGACCGGCAAGGATGAAGTTCTTGTCATCGAGGAAAAGCGCGGGATCATCGAAAGCCAGTTCAAGGAATATTTCTATGACTGGCCGGGGGCCAAACCCCGGAAGATGGTTGGCAAATACCGCGCCTCAGGAGAGCCGCTCCTGCCCTAGACAGGTGAACTCAGCCCGCTGCAACTGGGTCCTGTACTGGCGTAACGGCTGCATGCCTTTTTCCCCGATGAAGGATTGCCCGAACGCGCAAGCCAACTGACCAAGACACCGGCCCCGGTTCTGTCCGTCCCTGGGGCGACGCGCACGCCTTATTTCTGTTCGGGCTGTCCGCATAACACCTCGACCAGACTGCCAGAGGGCAGTCAGGCTGCCAGCGGCATTGGCTGCCATGTCATGGCAGGATGGATGAACCGCAACACCGTCGGCTATGCACAGATGGGGGGCGAAGGTGTGCCGCTGGCTGTCGCGCAGCGCTGGAATGGCGGGCGTCACATGTTCCAGAACCTTGGTGAGGGGACATGGTATCATTCTGGCTCGCTTGCCATTCGGCAGGCTGTCGCCGCCAAGGCCAATATCACCTACAAGATTCTGTATAATGACGCCGTGGCGATGACGGGCGGGCAGGCCGTGGACGGCCCTGTCAGTGTTCTGGGGATTGCCCAAAGCTGCCGCGCCGAGGGGGTTGAGCGTATTGCGCTGGTCAGTGATCACCCTGAAGCCTATGCCATATCCGACTTCCCGAAAGGTACCACGCTCGATCATCGTCGACGACTCGACGAGGTGCAGCGTGAATTGCGCGCGATCAAGGGCGTGACAGTGCTGATCTATGAGCAGACCTGCGCGACCGAAAAACGCCGACGCCGCAAGCGCGGAGAGGCCGAGGATCCGGCGCGATTTGTGATGATCAACGAGGCAGTCTGTGAAGGCTGCGGCGATTGTTCGCTGGAATCCAACTGTCTGAGCGTTGAACCGGTTGAAACCCCTCTGGGCCGCAAACGCCGCATCAACCAATCCAGTTGCAACAAGGACTTTTCCTGTCTCAACGGATTTTGCCCGAGTTTCGTGACGATCGAGGGCGGGCAGCGCCGCAAGCCTGCGCCTGTGGGCCTGAACATGGACGCATTGCGCCGTGATCTGCCCCAGCCCGTCTTCGACGATCTGGATCGCCCTTATGATATCCTTGTGGCAGGGGTCGGCGGGACAGGTGTTGTGACTGTCGGTGCGCTGATCACGATGGCCGCACATCTCGAGGGCAAAGGCGCCAGTGTGCTGGATTTCACGGGCTTCGCGCAGAAGTTCGGCACGGTGCTGGGCTATATCCGCCTTGCGCATGCGCCAGATGACATCAATCAGGTGCGGATCGAGCGCGGCCATGCAGATGCTGTCATCGGCTGCGACGCCGTGGTGTGTTCCGCGCCAAAAGCCTCAGGTCACTATCGTGACGGAACTCGGGTCGTGCTGAATCTCGCCTCCATGCCGACAGGGGATCTGGTGCTGAACCGTGATGCAGATCTGCGTCTGTCAGAGCGCAAGGCCCGGATCGAAGGCTGTGTCGGCAAGGACAATGTCATCGCGTTTGATGCCAATCATGTGTCAGAGCAGCTGATGGGCGATGCAGTTTTCGCCAATATCATGATGCTGGGCGCGGCTTGGCAAAAAGCGCTTGTCCCGGTTAGCGAAGAAGCCCTGAAGCAGGCGATCCGTTTGAATGGCGTCGCGGTGGAAAAGAACAGCATGGCCTTCGATCTGGGGCGCTGTCTCGCCCATGACGCGGGCATCCTGTCGCCCTATCTGTCCAACGCCCCCGAACCCAACCCGAAGACGGCGCAGGAGATCATCGGGCACCGCGCCGCATTGCTGACAGAGTATCAGAACGCAGCCTATGCCCGGACATATACTGACCGGCTGGCGGACCTGAATGCCAATCTTCCCGGCGATGCGCCTGATACTGTGATGCGGGCAGCCGCGATTTCGCTGTATCGGTTGATGGCCTACAAAGACGAATACGAAGTTGCGCGATTGCATGTCGATGAAGCGTTCGAATCCCGGATCGCGCAACAGTTCGAAGGCGATTTCAAGATCCGCTATCATCTTGCGCCGCCGCTTCTACCCACCGGCATGGATAGCCGTGGTCGCAAGCGCAAGAAAAGTTTCGGCCCCTGGATGCGCCCTGCGTTTCGGCTTCTTGCAAAAATGCGGGGCCTGCGCGGCACCTGGGCCGATCCGTTCGGTTTCAGTGCTGATCGCAAACTGGACCGCAAGTTGCTGCGCTGGTTCGATGCGGTGATGCGTGACGTGGCATGCAACTACGAACAGCTTGGGCCCGAGCGGGCCGAAGAATTGCTGTCGGGGCCGCAAGATATCCGCGGTTATGGGCCGGTGCGCCATTCCGCCGCTGACAACGTCATGCGTAAGACACAGCGGTTGCTGGGCGCGGGGGCGGGATAATTCACCGGGTCAGGGCGCTTGCGATGCAGACAATGCGTCGGCAAGCCCGTCCAGCCCAAGATCGGCACTTGACGGCGCATCACGGCCAAAGCCGAAATATTGCACCGAGATGCGCGTGGCGCTGGCCAGACGCTCCAAATCTGCATCTGTCAGCGGGCGCTGTGACTGGCACCCATCGGGAAAGCAGACCTCGAAATCGGTTTCCAGTGTGGCCTCGCCATCGATGACAAGGCGGGCTTGGGCCCTCATGGCCACCCCCAACGGTGTCAGGATCACCAGAACAGGGTCTGTGCGATCATGGTTGAGCGAGATGACAACGGTGGCGAAGATGCGATCTGCATCCGGATCTACCAGACGCGTTGCAATCAGACAGCGCGCGTCGCCGCAATCGCGGCTCCAGTCAGCGGCAGAAGCTGAAGTGGCAAGAAATATTGAAACCAGAACCGGGAACAGGGCCTTCATCACTGTCGTCTCCATGGGCAAATGCGGACGCCGCCGAAAGCAGCGACGCCCGATGATATCAGACAGGCTCAGACTGTCTTGCGTGCCTTGACCGCCCGGCGGGCGCCCAGAAGGCCGATTGCCCCGCCAAGCAGCCAGATAGATGCCGGCAGCGGGATCGGGTTCGGTGTGGATGGATCCGGGAAGATGATCTGCCCGCCAACACCCGAGAAGCCGAAGACGAATGTATTCGTCTCCAGACCAGCGCTGTTGAAGACACCCAGACCATCAGGGTCGCTCGCGGCTTTGCCAAAAGATGCGACTTCCGCCTGAACCAGACCAAGCGCGTTTTGCAACGAAGCTTCGGTTCCTCCCGCCCCGTAGAAGATATCGAAATTGAAAATCTCTCCGATACCCAATGTGCCGAAGCCGAAATCAAAGTTCGACCCGTGATCTGTTGGCCCGAGATTCACGAAATCGCCAACGCCTTCTGGCAGGATTGGGAACCTGCTTGCGAACGGATCGGAAGATTCGAAGCCGTTATTGTTGGCGTAAAGCACGGCTGGTGTTGCTGCGACCCCGGCATGCGTGACAAACTCGTTGAATGTATCGGGTTCGATATCCCAGTCGAAGGTGCGTGTATACCGCAGATCTTCGACAACAACCCCCGAGATATTTTCGATCGATACCGAAACCCGGTACAGAAGCGGCGTTTCCGTGGCGGGTGTAAAGGCATGGGTGATCCGCAGCAGGGAATCTGCGCGCGTATCGTCCAGCAGTTCGACCACGGATGTGGCAGTGCTTGCTGTCGATGTGAAGCTGACAGGCAAAAGGCGCGTAATGCCACCAAAATCATTATTGGCCGATCCCGATGCGACACGGCTGCCACCAGCGGTTGCGATGCCAACGCCCCAACCTTCGCATTCACAGCCATGCGAAGTCGATTCGTTTCCTGTTGGCATGTAGCGCAACCCGACACGCGTTTCCCCGGTTGGGGATGCCACCCCGCCGGGCACGTTCAGCTGGCCGTAGGTCCCTACGCCCAGCATGATTGTTCCATTATCTATGATTGTATTGGCCTGCGCCGCAAATGGCAGGCTTGACGCAAACACGACCGAAGCGATCGCTTTGCGCAGTCAGATTTGTAAATACATTTCTGACCTCAAACGAAACGAACCGGGAAAACCCGCAGTTCACGATTCATTTACCAGTTCTCGGCAGGGTTGCATGCAAAAAATGCACACAATTGAACATTTGCGACATTAAATTATACAAACTGATAAATTTCTTGATGCGCACAGTCGAGGATTGGTTCCAGTCAAGATTACACTGCCTCACCAGCAGTCTTGCCCTGACCACGCGATCGCGCGGGGCCTATTCGTCCCGGCAGGTCTTGGCGCCTTCTGCCGCGAGGGTGTTCTCCAGCACGGTTCTGAAATCGTCGCGTTTGAAGGGTTTGCCGATATGGGCGGCGAACCCGTTTTGCAGATATTCGGTGACCTGATGCGTCATCGCATTGGCCGTGATCGCAATGGCCGGGACAGGGGCCACACCTGCGGCTTTTTCGCGATTGCGGATTTCGGCCAATGCGCGCATGCCATCCATCTCCGGCATCGAGATATCCAGCAGGATAACGTCGAAGCGGTTTGCAGCCCAGGCATCGACCGCTTCCCTGCCGTCTGCTGCCAGAACGACCTGGGCTTCAAATGACTTCAGCATGGCCTGCAAGACCATTCTGTTGGTCTTGTTGTCATCTGCCGCAAGCACCCTGATCTTTGTGCGTGTCGGTGTGATGGGACGCTGCGGCGCAGTGATCGACATGGCCGTCTTGGCGGCAAGCGGCAAGGTTATGCAGACTTCGGTCCCGGTTCCGACGCCGCTGTTCAGGGTAATGTCACCCTGCATCAGATGCACCAGCTTCCTGACAATGGACATCCCAAGGCCCGTGCCCCCGAACCTGCGCGTCATCGTTCCATCAGCCTGCTCGAAATCCTCGAAGATGCGGGCCTGTTGTTCGGGTGTCATCCCGATGCCACTGTCCTGCACGACAATCTGGAATGCGCCGCTTTCTGCCGCGCCAAGGCGCAGCGTGACATGCCCCGTTTCGGTAAACTTTATGGCATTGCCGACCAGATTGTGCAGGATCTGGCTTAGCCGATTGGGATCGCCAAGGCGTACCATCTCGGCCCCTGCGTCGATCTGGATGTTGAACCGCAGCCCTTTTTCGGTGGCAAATGGGCGGTGCATCATGTCAATGCGCTGGACGATATATGAAAGAAAAAAGGGCACGCTTTCCAAAGCAAGCTTCCCGGCCTCGATCTTGGACATGTCCAGCACATCATTCAGGACCGTCAGCAAAAGCTCGCCAGATTCCTGCACGATATCCAGCATCTGAAGATGCTGCGGGTCGGTCAGTTCGTCGGCAAGGATCTGTGACATTCCCAGAATCCCGTTCAGAGGTGTCCGGATTTCATGGCTCATATTGGCCAGAAACCGGGACTTTGCCTGATTGGCGGCCTCTGCGCGGGTCACCGCCGCCCTCAGTTCATTCTCGGCTTCAACCTGCTCTGTGATATCATTGATCGATACGACGACCCGGCCCTTTTGCTGCGCACTCTGTATGGGGGCCGCATTGACGGAGAGCATGCGCCTGACCCCATCTGGCCGGACAATAGAAAAGCGAATGTCCCGCACTGTCCGACCGCCGGTATGGGCGCGGGCAAAGGGGAGTTCCTCTTTTGGCAGGGCGCTGCCATCGAGTGCCGCGATTTGCCACGATGCCGCGTCATATCGCATCCCGGTCAGAGAGGTCGCAGGGTTGCCCAGAATGCGCTCTGCCTCGCGGTTGGCAAATATGATCCTGCCATCCTCATCCATCGCGACGATGCCCGAAGCCGATGTATCCATCAGACCTGCAAGGTAGTCGCGCTCCATTGTCAGGTCTGATTCGAGCTGCTTGCGTTCCGAGATATCCAGATGAATCCCCGCCACCTTGAGCGGCTTGCCTGTCGCATCGCGCCCTACGACCCGGCCACGCGAAAGCACCCAGACCCAGTGACCGGCGCGATGGCGCATGCGGATCTCATTTGCGAAGCCATCAGCGCCTCTGGCCAACACCTCAGAATGCTGCTTTTCAAGTATATGCAGATCGTCCGGATGGATCAGGGTACGGAACCCGAAATCGGGCTGCTCGGCCAGTTCGCTGCGGCTGTAGCCCAGCATGTCCGCCCAGCGCTCATTGACATGTTTCACGCCGCTTTCAAGATCAAGCTCCCAGGTTCCGGCCGAGGATGCATCGATAATGTCGCCAAGGCGCTGCTCGGCACGCTTGAGGGCCGAGATGTCGATATGAACACCCGCCATCACTTCGGGGTGTCCGTCCG
>SKWJ01000030.1 GCA_007128995.1 Paracoccaceae bacterium | reverse complement strand
GGGAAGTGGCGTGCCTGCGGATGCAGGCTCATCGCTTGTTCGGACAGGCGCAAACCCTGATCTGAAATTGCTGCGGCCAGAACGGCATTCTCTGCGGGGTAGATGACATCCACGCCCCCCCCCATGACGGCAATGGTCCCGGCTTTCAGACTGGCTTGATGCGCGGCTGCATCAATCCCTCGGGCCAAACCTGAAACGATCGTATAGCCGGCATGGCCCAGGCCCTCTGCCAGCGAGCGCGCCATCCGCGTCCCGAGGCTGGACGCATTGCGCGCCCCGACAAGCGCAACCATCGGGCGAAGGATCGGCGCCCTCTGGCCCATGCACCACAAGACAGGCGGTGGGTCGCTGATGCTGGCCAATGTCTCTGGATAGGCATCGGTCCCATAGCACAGCATGCGCGCCCCCTTGGCGCGCGCGAGGTCCATTTCCCGCTGTGCGGTGTCGCGCGCGCAGGGTTGGTAATCTGTGACGCCGGCGTTACGTGCAATCTCCGGCAGAGCCGCAAGTGCAGCCGTGGCCGAGCCATGTTCTGCCAGCAGGCGGTGAAATGTGGCCGGGCCGACCCGCGCCGAGCGAATGAGACGAAGCCAGGAGAGCCTGTCTTCTTCCGTCGTGGGTGGGGTGAAGGGTGGGTGAGAAGAAAACATATCTTTCGCCATTCCATCAACCTCGCCTCATTCTGGACCAGTTTTGCCTCGAGTTGGTTAAGTTTGCGTAAAGATTCGCGTTGCTTTGGTGGGTTTTCAGTCGCGCAGGCGTTCAGGCAGCACTGCCACCCACGGTTAGCCCGCCGATCAGCAATGTTGGCTGGCCGACACCAACCGGGACCCATTGCCCGGCCTTACCGCATGTTCCCATCCCGGGATCAAGGGCCATGTCATTGCCGATGGCACGGATTTTCGTCAGGGCTGTCGCGCCATCGCCGATCAGTGTGGCCCCTTTGACCGGCCCCACCACCTTGCCATTGCGGACGCGGTAGGCTTCGGTGCAGGAAAAGACGAATTTGCCGTTGGTGATGTCAACCTGGCCACCACCGAATCCCACCGCGTGCACACCGTCTTTCAGATCAGCCACGATGTCTTGTGCGTTGATGTCGCCCCCAAGCATGTAGGTGTTTGTCATCCGGGGCATGGGCGCATGCGCATAGGATTCGCGCCGCCCGTTGCCGGTAGGTTCGACCCCCATCAATCGTGCATTCTGCCGGTCCTGCATGAAGCCCACAAGAACACCATCCTCGATCAGGACATTGCGGGCCGAAGGCGTGCCCTCATCATCAATCGTGATCGAGCCGCGTCTGTCTGGAATCGTGCCATCATCCAGCACATTGACGCCCTTAGCCGCGACCTGTTGGCCCATCAGCCCGGCAAATGCTGAACTTCCCTTGCGATTGAAGTCCCCCTCCAGTCCATGTCCAACGGCTTCATGAAGCAGAATTCCGGGCCAGCCAGGCCCAAGAACGACATCCAGAACACCTGCGGGGGCAGGTTCTGCGCGCAGGTTTACAAGGGCGATGCGCAGCGCCTCGCGCGCGATGTCCTGCCAGTGTTCGCGCGCCATCATCCCTTCAAGCCCCGCCCGGCCGCCGCCCCCGGCCGATCCCGATTCGCGTCGGCCGCTGTCTTCAACGATGACCGAAATGTTCAGACGCGACATCGGGCGCGTGTCGCGCAACTGCTGGCCATCGGGGCGCAGAATGTCGATCTGCTGCAGGCTGGCCGCCATCGAAACCGAAACCTGCACGACTCTTTTGTCGAGCGCGCGCAAGAAGTCATCAATCTCGCGCAGCAGGTCAAGTTTGACTGCGAATGTCGTGCCGGAAATCGGGTTCACGTCTGTGTAAAGGCGGGTATTTGTGGGGCGGGGCGGATCGGCAAGGGTGCCCCCCCCGTCGCCTACAGCCAGCCTTGCGGTCTCTGCCGCTCGGCGCAAGGCATCGAGCGTCATATGGGTAGAGTGCGCATAGCCTGTCACTTCGCCGCGCACGGCCCGCAAGCCGAAGCCTTCGGATGCATTGTAGCTTGCGGATTTGATGCGCTGATCATCGAGCAGAAGTGATTCCGAAACCCGTCTTTCTGCGAAAATCTCGCCGTCATCCGCGCCGGACAATGCCGCGCGCAGAATTCCAAGCGCAGTGTCTTTTTCGAATGCCGTTTCGAAGGGACGGAACTCCGTATCACTCATGGCGGACGCCTTCTCTGGTTAGGTGTGTCGCGGTATCGCGCGTCAGGTCACGAATCAAAATAATGGCAATCTGTCGCATCGGTTTTGCTTGTTCTGACATGTGTAATATGGTTTTACAGGCGCAAACCTCAACGGGATTCCACGGCATGCCGTAGATTTGTGGGATTTCGCTGCAAGTCGCGGCCGAGCGCCGCAATAAAAACGGGAACAGAAGATGCGTTTTTCCAAAGCCCTCTCACCGCTCGCTGCTGCTGCGACAGTCCTCACAGCATTCGCGGCTGCCGCAGATGATCAGTTGCCGCAACTTCCGGTTTTGGGCGCGCCCCGTCCAGATGGAATAGCGCTTCAAACTCCCTTTACAGCGCTCGCGCGCGAGGTGGTGTTTCTGGACAATCTTCTGCTCTGGATCATCGTGCCGATCACGATTTTCGTGACCGCCTTGTTGATCTGGGTCATTATCTTCCACAACCGGCGGGCGAATCCAGAGCCGGCGCGGTTCACGCATAACACACCGATCGAGGTGGCTTGGACGGTTGTGCCAGCACTGATCCTGTTGTTCATCGCGCTGTTCACCTTCCCGGCTCTGCGTCACCAGCAGATCATGCCCGAGGCTGATGTGACCATCAAGGTTACCGGTTTGCAGTGGTACTGGGATTATGAATATGTCGATCACGGGGTTCAGTTCTCGCAATTCATGCTCGAGCGCGAGGAACTGGCGGATTACGGGTATACCGATGATCTGTACCTGCTGGCAACTGACACGGCCATGGTGGTTCCAGTGGGGCGCAACATCGTGCTGCAGGTAACGGCTGGTGACGTTATCCATTCCTGGACAATTCCGGCATTCGGGGTGAAGCAGGATGGTATTCCGGGCCGTCTGGCAGAGTTGTGGTTCAACGCTGAAGAAGAAGGCATTTATTTCGGGCAGTGCTCGGAACTTTGCGGCATCAATCACGCCTACATGCCCATCACGGTCAAGGTGGTCAGCGAGGCGGATTACATCGCCTGGCTGGAACGTCAGGGCGCAGACCTTGCCAATGTGCCGGACTGGATGGAACAGCATATTCAGGTCGCCGCGACAAATTGAGGACAGGGTCCTCTGGGCCCTCGCCAATCCCGACAGGATAGCCGCATGACAGACATTCGCGTCGATATTCCGCAAGCAGAGGCAGGGGAAGCAAGCTTCGGTGACTATGTCGCGCTTCTGAAGCCGCGCGTGATGTCGCTGGTTGTCTTCACGGCGCTTGTCGGGCTTCTGGTTGCGCCCGGAAGCCTGCATCCGGTCGAGGCATTGGCCGCTATAGTCTTCATCGCGCTGGGGGCGGGTGCCTCGGGTGCTTTGAACATGTGGTGGGATGCTGACATAGACCGTGTCATGAAGCGCACGGCGCGTCGGCCGGTTCCGTCTGGCAAGGTCG
Organism: Paracoccaceae bacterium; assembly: GCA_007128995.1. GTDB lineage: Bacteria > Pseudomonadota > Alphaproteobacteria > Rhodobacterales > Rhodobacteraceae > Roseinatronobacter. The sequence continues at coordinate 405 of SKWJ01000030.1, read as the reverse complement.
AGGCGCGCGAGGCAATGGCCCTTGGCGTTGCGCTGTCAGGCATTTCGGTGATCATGCTGTGGCTATCCACCAACGCGCTTGCAGGCGCGTTGCTTGCATTCACGATCTTTTTCTATGCAGTCATCTACTCGATGTGGCTGAAGCGGGCGACGCCTCAGAACATCGTCATCGGCGGCGCTGCCGGGGCATTCCCGCCGATGATCGGTTGGGCCGCGGTGACCGGCTCTGTGAGTCTTGAGGCTTGCCTGATGTTCATGCTCATCTTCATGTGGACGCCGCCGCATTTCTGGGCCTTAGCGCTTTTCATGAAAAGCGACTATCACAAGGCAAAAGTGCCGATGCTGACCGTGACCCACGGTCGCCGGGCAACACGGGCACATATCCTTGTCTACACGGTCGCCTTGG
>SKWJ01000474.1 GCA_007128995.1 Paracoccaceae bacterium | reverse complement strand
GGATACGGCCTATGCTGCCGCGCTAAGCGTGGTGATGCTGGTTCTTCTGGGTCTGATCGCGCTGTTCCAGTTTGGTTTTCTTGACAAGAGGATCCACTACAGATGAGCAACAATCGCGCATCCAAAGGCACGGAGCTTGCCATCAACCTGCTTGCCTGGGGCCTTGCCCTGTTCTGGATCCTACCGCTTCTGTTCGCGATCTGGACGGCCGTGCATCCACCCAGCTATGTCGGGCAGTTCGATCTTTTTGCGCCCTTGACGCTGGAAAACTTCATCCGCGTCTGGAACGCAGCACCGTTTGACCGGTATTTTCTGAACACCTTTATGCTGGTCACGTTCGTGGTCATCTCCCAATTCGTGATCTGCACATTGGCGGCCTACGCATTTGCCGTATTTCCGTTCCGGGGTTCCGATTGGATTTTCATGGTCGTTCTGGTGCAGATGATGGTCATGCCCGAAGTGCTACTGGTGCGTAATTATGCGACCATTTCCAGCATGGGATTGATCGATACGATCCCCGCCATCGCTTTGCCTTATCTGGCGTCGGCGTTCGGTATTTTCCTGTTCCGCCAGGCCTTCAAGAGTGTCCCGAAGGAAATGGACGAAGCGGCACGGATGGAAGGGGCTGGGCCACTGACAATCTTGTGGCGAGTCTATGTACCTCTATCGAAGTCCACTTATCTGGCCTATGGGCTTGTTATGGTGGCCTATCATTGGAACAACTTCCTCTGGCCGCTGGTCGTGACCAACTCGGCCACAACACGTCCGATCACAGTGGGTCTGCAAGTGTTTTCGACAGTCGAGCAGGGCATCGACTGGCCCACTGTCACGGCCGCAACATTGCTGTCGGTCAGCCCCCTGCTGATTGCGTTCCTGATCTTCCAGCGTCAATTTGTCCAGAGCTTCATGCGCTCTGGAATTCGTTGACGCCTGCACAGAGGCACAAGATGCTTATCGCCCATATATCTGATTTTCACGTCTTTGCGGACAGGCCCGAAACATCGCTCGTGCGGCTGGATGCCGCCCATGTCGCACGCAAGATTGTGGCCGATCTTGCCGCATTCATACCGGCGATCGACGCCGTCATGTTCACGGGCGATCTGACCGATGGCGGGTCAGCCGACGATTATGCGCTCCTTCGGGACATCTTGGCACCGCTCAAGATGCCGGTTCTGGTCGTCCCGGGCAACCATGACAGGCGGGCGGGTCTGCGCGCGGCCTTCGCCACTGATTTCCCGTTTGGCGCAGGTCCGACACTGGATTATGAAAAGTGGGTGCGCGGTATCCGTGTCCTGGCGCTGGACACAGTGAAAGAGGGGCATGTCGAGGGCGCATTGACCGACCCGCAGTTGGACTGGCTCGCGGCACGACTGGGACGGCCAGTTCCAGAACTGACGCTGATCCTGATGCATCATCCGGCGTTTCCTTCCTGCGTCGACTCACTCGATGCGATGGCACTTCGCGCCGGGCGCAAAGAGTTTGGCGCGCTGATCGCGGGCTATGACGGGCCGTTGCGGATCCTTGCAGGCCATATCCATCGGCCGTTTCAGGCACTTTGGCAGGGTAAATTTTGCGCGACAGGGGGCAGCCCGGTCTTTCAGCATGAATTGCAGCTTGTCCCTGGTGCCGACGAACCGGGGGCGACAAAAGAGCCTTATCGTTACTTCCTTCACAAGATCGACGGCCCTGGCGCTGTCACGATCCACAGCAGGTATGTCGAACTGTGACACAGCTTTCCCTGACCGAAATCGCCCCGATCATCACCGCTCTCGCCCGAGAGGCAGGTTCTATCGCCCTGACCTACTTCCGCAAGATCAGCGCCGAGACTGTTGAATCAAAGGGCCATCTCGACCTCGTCACGCAGGCCGACAAAGATGTAGAGGCCTTCCTGACCGCACGCTTGCGCAAAATTTTCCCGAAAGATGGGGTATTTGGGGAAGAAGGTGCCGCGCATGAGGGGTCATCCGGGCGGCTCTGGGTGATTGATCCGATTGACGGCACATTCAATTTCGTACGTGGAAATGATCAATGGGCTATCTCTATCGGGTTGCACGAACAGAGCCGTCCAGTCTTTGGGGTGTTCTACGCCCCGGCGCGTGACGAGTTGTTCTCCGGCGGCGACGGGATCGCTGCGACCCGCAATGACGCAGAGCTGCCAGTCCGGCAGGGGATGGACCGGGGCAAAGCCTCATGCGGGGTAGGTTTTCATCCCATTATTCCGGTGGATGAGCGTCTCGCAACGCTGCGGTTCATCATGGAAGACGCCGGAATGACGTTTCGCTGTTGCGGTTCCGCGACGATGTCTTTGGCTGAAGTCGCGCGCGGCGAGGTCGATGGTTATATCGGTACCGGAGAATCGAGCTGGGACCTGATGGCGGCCCTGCCTATTCTGAACCAGATCGGGATCCAATCTACTGTGGATTGGGCCAGCACCGATTTGCGCGACAAGCTGCGCTTCGCCTGCGGAACCCCGGAATTCCTGAAACTTGTTTCACCTTTGGTGCCTTATGGCACAAAGCTTTCCATCCCGGAGGATCTGATCGGGTCAAGCTGACAGGCAAAGTTCACAGGTGCGTGGATCGGCTGACCGTGTTCTCTCGAATACGCAATTGTCACTGAATGTGATGATGACCAGACCCTGCCGAGGCGCGTAGCCACGTCACCCAAAAAGAGGCGGTCCGGACCATTGAACGAAACCTGCAGCACTTGCACCTATAGCGTGCTCGGGGAGGTCGTGCAGTGCGCATCGAAACCAACAACATTCATCAGGACACCTTGCGCGCCGCCTTTTCCACTGTGGCGCATCTTATTTTGATCGGGACTGGTGATCTGTTGCAAGGTCGTCGGGCGGAGCCAGCACCGTTGAAGGAACGATCTGGTTCTGGCCTGTGCGGAGGACTGGAATACAAATCGAGGCTTATCTTGCTGTGTTGGACGTTGCGACTTATTCTAGATGTCACATCCGGTAAGGCAGTATGGCTGCTTCCTAAACAGCTGGGCGCGATAGAGATCAAGGGCGCCTATCGTCATGTCAACAAAACTATGCTGCGATGCTGTGCGACCGCATTACCAACCTTCGCGACGCATGATCTTCGGGCTGCTCCGGTCAACGTCAGGTCAACCGGTGAATACGATTTTGGGCACATCTCATTGTCCCGATCCTGTTGATGTTCACTGAGACCTGACCCGGCATTTTCATCGAGATCTGACCCACCCAGTGGTTATGCTCTCAGCGTTATATTGTCGTCGATGCCGCTGTCTCCTTCCTTATCTTTTTCGTTGTCCCGGAGCTGGCCTTGAAGCGGCATTGCCGGTTTCGAGAATATGGCAGCGATGAGTGAGGCGATCGAGCTGCGCGGTGGTCATTTTGGCGTCGCCGAAGACGGTTGCTTGCGGGCGGCCTCTGCCTGCGGTCTAACGATCCAGTCGATCAACAGAGCCCTCAAAAGAGGCAAATAAATGCGTCAACTTGATCGGGAATGACTCAACTGTCCGAGCGGATGAGAAGAAAAATTAAACTGGTCGGCCCAACCTTTTGAGTCAAAATCGAAGAGGTGATCGACATATCGCAAAGCTTCTTCGCGTGTCCATCTGCCAGCACGGACTTGCGGCCAGAAATCTACATCATCGACATCAAAGATACCCGGTTCGACGAGTTTCGCAGGAATTACTTTATGGCCAAGTGCATCATAGGCAGCGGTTCGATGAAACCCTCCACGATTGATGAATCGGAGATCATCGCCGCGCTTGAGAAGCCATACGGAGACATCACCGAAGCGCCGATCATATCCCCGGTTTTGCAGGATGGGAACAATGCTCCTTAGGCGTGCGACCTCTGCATTCAGAAGTTCTGGCCTCACTGGTCCATTATGTTTGAAGCCGGACACATCAAGCTCAAATGGCGGGAAACCATGCTCAATCAGATCTTTTCGATACCAATGCTGAACTTCATGTTCGATCTCTTCAACCGACAGAGATCTCCAGGGTACTAGGTAAAACAAGTGAGGTGGGAGTC
>SKWJ01000091.1 GCA_007128995.1 Paracoccaceae bacterium | reverse complement strand
CGCCGATAAGGCAGGAAAGTGTCAACAGATCAAGGATGCGGTCCTGTTCCGGTTTCGAGAGCGCCGCAAGCTGATCCTGAACAATCGTCTGATCGGATGTGGGCTGGTCGTCCTGTGACAGTGTCGTGGTCAGGACTGCGAGCATGCATATTTGATTGGGATGGGCATCTCGCCCCTCTCTGATCATTTCACCGATTGCTTGGAATACCAGCGTTTTCTCGCTTGCTTCGATGCTGTCGGCTTGCCGGTAATGGGTGCAGATAACTTTGTCGATCACCAGCGGGCCGAAGCTGCGGATGCGCGCCTCGCGCATGATCCGCCACAGGATATAGCCATTCCAGAGCGCGTAAAGTGGCCCTGCCATCAGTGGGACCATCCCGCGTATTGCCATGCGCGCCGCCACCCTGCGCAGGAAGACGCGGAGAACGAAGCTGCTGACCCCGACTTTGAGTTTGTAGGCAAGATTAAATGCCAGAAGTTTCCAGTTCGCCACATATGCATAGGGATCAATGCCGAAAATCCTGATCTGCGGATTGGGAAATTCCAGTGCTGCCCGCGCAAGGCCATGTGCCAGCAGTTCGTTCCGTACATCTGATGACCGCGCCACCTGGCTGTGTTGCGCGATCCGTGTCGCCCCTCCCAGCGCGAGCATGTAGAGCAGGGCAATCTCCACGGCGCTGACCAGCCCGGTGAACAGGAAAAAGACCGCCCAATAGGGGGCAGTCGCGCGCCAGCCCACACCCGTCACATTCGAAGCGAGGAACTCGCGTGTCCAGATCTCGGTCCCGCCGATCAACCCGCCCGAGATGATCCCGGCGACGGCTGCAAGGGCAATGACCCAATGTGTCACCCGCGCTATGGTTTGCGTATCGCGTTTCACAGACGGGTCCCCTGCCTGCGTGTGTTGCAGCAGATGGGCAGCAAACCGGCGCTCGAGGAAATTCGGATCCGGGGAATAGACAGTGGGTTCAGCGACCTGTTTCACGATGGGTGCTTTCGGCAAGGCTTGGATCTGGGTGCTGACTGGACAGACATAAGGAACAGGCGGCGCAACTTTGTGTACTGTGCCCGGTTCGCGCAAAGACAAACCCGAATCCCGGCGCGCTGCGGATCAGGTCGTCCGCTGGCTTCGTGCAGGTACGCCGGTACGCTTTGGCAACCTGCGCCCCTCATTCCGTGCCGACTTCGCCCAGCACATGCTCGACATAGAGCTTCTGGACACTGACCATTGCGGCAATCGTCAAGGGGGCCGCCAGAATAAGACCGACAATACCAAAGGCGAGGCTCAGCAAAACCTGTGTCGTTATCAGAAGGGCCGGCGCCAGGTTGACGGCTTTTTTCTGGATCATCGGTGTGATGAAACTGCCTTCAATATTCTGAATGACAAGGTATCCCGCAAGAACGATCAGCCCGGTCTGTGTGCCTTCGGCAAAACCGACTGCCACGATCGGCACTGTCGCGATGAGTGGGCCAAGGAACGGCACAAAGGTCAGCAGGGCAGTCAGCACGGCAAGCGCGAACCACAGGTCAATCCCAAGAAGCAAAAGCCCCAACCCGACCGTGGTTCCAAGCATCGCCATCGATACCAACTGCCCCAGAAACCACCAGCGCATTGCATGTCCGATGGCCGAAAGCGTGTCATCCGCCAAGATGCGCCGGTCCTGGGGAACAAGCCGGACAAGGCCGCCCCGGTACAGCGCCGGGTTGGCAGCAAGAAACCCCGACAGCACAATGATGATCGCAAGACTTGAGATCGCGCCAAGCGCAGAGAGTCCGAAAGTCATCGCATGACCCACCACACCGCCCGCCGCATCGGCGAGGTGACCGTTCTCAGGTTCGATCTCGTCAATGATGTCCAGCTCGCTGCGACTGGCCAGCCAAACTTGTACGCGCTCCCAGAAATCGGCGACCTGCTCTCCGAGATCCTGAAACTGTTGGATAAGCCCTGTCGCCGTCAGGGTAAGCGACCCAAGAATGATCAGCGCAATACCGCTTCCGACCCCGACAAGTGCCCAGCCGCGTGATAGCGGCGCGTGTCTGGCTACAGCCTGTGCGCATCCGTCCAGACCAACTGCGATCAGGACCGCAGCAAAGACCAGCAGCAAGACGTCAGAAATCAGATAACCCAGTGTCAGTAGGCCCGCTGTCAATAGGATCGCGTTGAGAGTGAAAATGCGCTGCACGCCCATGAAGTTCTGCCCCTGTCCGGTATGGCCGTGTTCCGATACCAACCTGTCAACGCGCATTTCGCGGAACTGTTCCCTGCCGCACAGGACAGAGAGGGCACCCGAAGCCGTGAGATGCCGCGTCAAGCAAGGGTGTGGGGATGTCGGTTTGCGGGGTCGGTCAGGCAAGCAAACGCGGCGTGATTGAGGATAGTTGCGCGATGATGTGGACGATAGTGCTGAGAAAATTGCGCTGACGGTCACCCTTTGGCGCCGCATAACCGGAGTGTCAGCCGTCAGATCTGCCGCCAAGTCCCGCAAGCAGGTTGCAGCATGCAGAACTTGCGGGGCAATCGCGGTTGGTACAAGGGTCAGAGGAAGCGGTTGACCAGATTTTCCAGCTTCTCCTGTTTTCCGGAGCAGGGCTGCGGATTGATCCCTTGGGTCAGAACATCGGTCGTTATGCTGTCAAGGTCACTGCTCAACAATGCCTGTGCATCCGGGCGCGCCCATCCGGAATACCGCGCCGCGCGGGCCGCCTCCAGCTTGCCGTCTTCCAGCATGGTTGCTGCTGCTTTCAGACCGCGCGCACAAACATCCATCGCGCCCGCATGCGCAAGGATAAGATCTTCTGCGTCCAGCGACTGGCGGCGCAGCTTGGCGTCAAAATTCGTGCCGCCTGTCGTGAACCCCCCTGCGCGCAGAATCTCGTAATACGCAAGCGCGACCTCGGGAACGGAATTGGGGAACTGATCAGTGTCCCAACCGGACTGGTAGTCATTCCGGTTCATGTCGATTGATCCGAAAATACCAAGGCTGGCAGCCAGCGCGAGTTCGTGCTCGAAGCTGTGTCCGGCGAGTATGGCATGGCCCTGCTCGATATTGACCTTGACCTCTTTCTCCAGCCCGAACCGCTGCAGGAAGCCAAATACCGTCGCCACATCGTAATCATACTGGTGCTTGGTGGGCTCTTGCGGCTTGGGCTCGATCAGGATTGCGCCCTTGAAGCCAATCTTGTGCTTGTAATCGACCACCATCGACAGGAACCGGCCCATATGATCAAGTTCCTGCCCCAGATCGGTGTTGAGGAGCGTCTCATAGCCTTCACGGCCGCCCCAGAGGACATAGTTCTCGCCGTTCAACCGGTGGGTTGCGTCCATGCAGGTTTTCACAGTTGCGGCCGAATAGGCAAAGACATCCGGATCTGGGTTGGTGGCCGCACCGGCCATATAGCGGCGGTGGCTGAACAGATTGGCCGTGCCCCAAAGCAGTTTAGGCCCGCCCTGATCCATCTTGGCCGCGAAATACTCGGTCATTTCTTCAAGGTTGCGGGTGCTTTCGGCAAAACTGGTCCCTTCCGGGCGCATATCCGCATCATGAAAGCAGAAATATGGCGCGTTCAGGATACGAAACATCTCGAAAGCGGCGTCGGCTTTCATTTTGGCATCCTGCATCGTGTCACCAAACCAGGGACGCAGAAATGTTTGCCCGCCAAAAGGATCTCCGCCTTGCCACGCGAAATTGTGCCAGTAGCATATTGCAAAGCGCAGATGGTCTTCCATCCTGCGACCAAGGACAATCTCATCAGGATTATAGTGACGAAACGCAAACTCGGTGTCGCAGTTCGGGCCCTGATAGGTGATTTGCGGGATGCCGCTGAAATAATCGCTCATGACAGTTCCTTTATTGCAGTTTGAGCCTGACGGTAACGGGCATAGCCGTCCTGGAAGGCCTGTGTCTTGTCGATGACCGGATCGATGCTGCGGGCAATTGGGGGCAGGGGCATGGCATGCATGTCCATATCGCTGGCGGCCATAAGGCCAAGCCGCGCTGCGCCCAAGGCCGCCCCGTAGTCT
>SKWJ01000075.1 GCA_007128995.1 Paracoccaceae bacterium | reverse complement strand
TGCCGCTTTTCTTGCAGATCGCATTGGCGCCGAGTTCACAGGACGTGTATCTGGCGTCGCACGCTTTGGGGTTTTTGTAAAACTTGATGAGACCGGCGCAGATGGTCTGGTTCCGATCCGGGCACTAGGTGATGAATACTTCCGCCATGATGCTGAAGCGCAGACGCTTGAAGGGGAACGTAGCGGATTTCGCATCGGTCTGGGGCAGCGGGTCAAGGTAAAGCTCTCCGAAGCAGAACCTGTGACCGGTGGCATCGCCCTTGAGCTTCTGGAAGTTGAAGGCGAAGCGCGCAGGCAGATCAGTTCAAGAGCATCGCGCAAAGGGCCTGTGCGGCGGGCCGTTTCGAAGCGACGGGCCGGGCAGGCGAAGGCTGCGCGAAAGATCAAACGCAAACGCGGCTGAACCGACCCTTTGTTTTGCTGGATTAGCAGAGCACTTCATGCGTAAGATCGCGCATCTGAACGGAGGGGCATCATGGAAGATATTGTTATTCTTGGGGGCGCGCGTACTGCGATAGGAACGTTCGGGGGAAGCCTTGCCTCTGTACCGCCCATCGATCTTGCGCAAATTGCTGCGCAGGCCGCGCTGGAACGCTCTGGGGTGGAACCCGGTCAGATTGGATCGGTCGTCTTTGGAACCGTATTGGCGACAGAACCCGCCGACATGTATCTGTCGCGCCGCGCTGCGATGGGCGCGGGCATTCCCGATACCGTGCCTGCGATGAATGTGAACCGTCTGTGCGGCTCTGGGGTGCAAGCGATCATATCGGGGATGCAGGGTTTGACATTGGGGGATGCGGATTTCGCGCTTGTGGGCGGTGCCGAAAGCATGAGCCGCGCCCCGTATATTCTGCCTGCTGCGCGTTTTGGTCAGAAGATGGGCGATGCGGGCGCTGTAGATATGATGGTCGGTGCGCTGACTTGCCCGTTCGGGACGGGGCATATGGGGGTGACCGCCGAGAATGTCGCCGAGGAACACGGGGTTTCGCGCGCAGAGCAGGATGCGCTTGCAGTGGAAAGCCAGAGCCGTGCTGCGCGCGCCATAGCTGAAGGTCGCTTCAAGGAGCAGATCGTCCCGGTTCCGGTCCGGACGCGCAAGGGAGAGATCCTGTTTGACACGGATGAGCATCCCAAGCAAAGCAGTCTGGAAACACTGGCAGGGCTGCGCCCCGTCTTTCGCAAGGGCGGCAGCGTGACCGCAGGCAACGCGAGTGGCATCAATGACGGGGCAGGGGCGCTGGTTTTGGCGCGCGCTGACGCGGCCCAACAAGCGGGGCTTTCACCGCGTGCCCGAATTCTGGGTTATGCGCATGCGGGGGTGCGCCCCGAGGTGATGGGGATCGGTCCGGTCCCTGCTGTACAGGCCCTGATGGCGCGAATCGGACTGACGGTAGATGACTTCGATGTAATCGAATCCAACGAGGCATTTGCCGCACAGGCACTGGCAGTCAGCAAAGTTCTTAGCTTTGATGATTCCCGTGTGAACCCGAATGGCGGTGCAATCGCCTTGGGGCATCCCGTTGGGGCAACAGGCGCGATCATCACCATCAAGGCGCTGCACGAGTTGGAGCGGATTGGTGGGAAACGCGCGCTTGTGACAATGTGCATCGGCGGTGGGCAGGGGATCGCACTGGCCTTTGAACGGATCTGACACTCGGGCGCGCGGAACGATACAAGAACATTGGTTCTTGACGAAATTGTACGGCAAAGTATCTACCTATGCCATGTGCAATTCTTCCGCGCCCCCTGTCTTGCTATGGTTCAAGCGTGACCTTCGGGTTGCTGACCATCCGGCGCTGGCTGCCGCCGGGCCGTATGTTCTTCCGGTATATATCATCGAGCCCGAATATTGGGCGCTTCCCGATACTTCGGCACGCCAATGGATGTTCACGGCAGAGGCCTTGCAAAGCCTGCGAAGCGAGCTGGCACGACTCGGCCAACCCTTGATCATCCGCAAGGGCGAAGCCGTCCACGAGTTGTCGCGCTTGTGCATGACAAATGGCATCACGCGCATGATCAGCCATGAAGAGACAGGCAATGCATGGACCTTCGCGCGCGACAAACGCGTTGCGTCATGGGCCGCAGCCAATGGTGTGAGCTGGGAAGAGCTTCCACAATGCGGAGTTGTTCGAAGATTGCCAACACGGGACGCATGGCAGCGGCTGCGCAACAGTTTCATGCGCCAGCCTTTGCAGGATTCGCCCGCCGCGCTCGCGCCTTTGACGCAGGAAATCTCGACATTGGAACGCCTGCCAGATGCGCGCGCACTGTCCATGGCATCAGATCTCTGTGCGCACCGGCAGGACGGAAGTCACCGTGCTGCTGCGCTGGCGCTGGAAACATTTCTGTCATCACGTGGTGCGCGCTACCGGGTGGCAATGTCATCTCCGGTATCGGCCGAACGCGCCTGTTCGCGCCTGTCCCCTTATCTGGCACTGGGCGTGCTGTCCGTGCGACAGGTTGAACAGGCGCGGCGCGCGGCGCGCCTGCATCATCACGGTGATGCAGGCTGGCACGCAGCGTTGAACAGTTTTGCCAAGCGTCTGGCATGGCGCGATCATTTCATCCAGAAGCTGGAAGATGAGCCGTCGCTGGAATATCGATGTCTGCATCCAGCGCATGAAAAGCTACGACCGCGTGAGTCTGATGCTGCACGATTGCGCGCCTGGGAATTGGGAGAGACTGGTATTCCTTTTGTGGATGCCTGCATGCGCTATTTGCAGGCAACCGGCTGGTTGAACTTTCGCATGCGCGCCATGCTGATGTCATTTGCAAGCTACCATCTTTGGCTGGACTGGCGCAGTACCGGCCCGATCCTTGCGCGAATGTTCACGGATTACGAACCCGGGATCCATTGGTCACAAGTCCAGATGCAATCTGGCACAACAGGCATCAACACAATCCGGATCTATAATCCTGTCAAGCAAGGCCATGATCAGGACAGTACCGGAACCTTCATTCGCAGGTGGGTGCCGGAATTGAACACAGTGCCGATTGCACATCTGCATACGCCATGGACATGGAATGACGGCGCTGCACGGTTGCAAGCACGGTATCCTGCACCGATTGTCGATCTTGCCCAGGCTAGCGCATATGCGCGCGAAACGCTTTGGAGCCTGCGCAAACAGGCCGGCTTTCAGACGGTCGCACGCGCTGTCGCGCATAAGCACGCCTCGCGCGCCCACACCAGTGACCGGTCTTCTGCGCAGGCAACACGTGCTGCACGACGCAAGCGGACCGATCCAGACCAGTTGGCATTCGATCTTTGACGGGTCAGAAATTTTCTTGTTGACCTTCCAGAAGATGGAAGCCCTATCTGATATGACAGTGTCTGTCCGCAATAAGGAGTCGCCTGTGACGATCATGAGTGCACCACCTCGGATCGAGGGGCAATACCACTTGCCATTGACACATCTCAGCTGTGCGGGCTGTGTCCGCAGGGCTGAAACGGCCTTGGCGAATGTGCCGGGCGTGACAACCGCATCGGTGAATCTTGCGACCAGCGAGGCAACCATCGAAGTGACAGACAATCTGGATATGGATAGTCTGCGCCAGACGATGCAGCGCGCCGGCTATCCGGTGCGAGAAACCCAGCTTGAGCTTGATCTGGAAGGTATGTCCTGCGCGTCGTGTGTTGCGCGGGTCGAGCGTGCGCTTATGGCGCACCGGGGAGTCTTGCGTGCAGATGTCAACCTGGCGACTCAACGTGCGCAGATTGATGTCATCGCCGGATCTGTCGAGATTGATGCACTGATATCTGCGGTCAGCAAGGCTGGCTATGCGGCAAAGCCCGTGGACAATGAGTCATCTTCCACTTTCGAGCCGGACCGCACTGATCCGGAAGCGCGGGCGCTGCGCGCGGATCTGATGCTGGCATCTGCTCTGACAGTCCCGGTGTTCGTTTTGGAAATGGGCGGTCACGTGGTCCCGGCATTTCACCACTGGCTGCATCACCAGTTCGGTATGCAGACCATCTGGATTGTGCAATTCGTGCTGACGACTTTGGTCTTGTTCGGACCCGGTCGCAGATTTTTCACATCCGGGGTGCCGGCGCTTTTCCGCGCTGCGCCAGACATGAACAGCCTTGTCGCAATCGGGACATTTGCGGCATGGGCCTATTCTTCGGTTGCGACCTTTGCGCCGATTATTCTGCCAGAGACAGCTCGTGCCGTCTATTTCGAGGCGGCGGCCGTCATCGTGACGCTTATTCTTCTTGGGCGATGGCTTGAACTGCGTGCCAAAGGGCGCACCGGGGCAGCGATCGCGCGATTGGTGGGTTTGCAGCCGCGCACAGCGCGGGTCGAGCGCGTAGGGCAGATCGTCGAGATTGCAATCTCAGAGGTCATTGCGGGCGATATTGTTCACCTGCGTCCAGGGGAGCGCGTACCAGCCGATGGTATTCTGATGTCCAGCGAAGCGGTCATCGACGAAAGCATGATCACCGGGGAACCTATGCCGGTGACAAAGCTGACCGGGGCTACGCTTGTCGGTGGAACTGTGAACGGGGCTGGCGCGCTGCAGATGCAGGTTACCCGCACCGGCGCAGAAACGGTACTGTCGCAGATTATCCGCATGGTCCAGACAGCGCAGGGTGCGAAACTTCCAGTGCAAGCGCTGGTTGACCGCGTTACCCTGGTCTTTGTTCCGCTTGTAATGGCGATTGCCTTGATCACCGTTCTGGTTTGGCTTGTCTTTGGCCCGGATCTGAGTTTCGCCTTGATTGCGGGTGTTTCCGTGCTGATCATTGCGTGCCCCTGTGCGATGGGCCTTGCCACGCCCACCTCGGTGATGGTGGGGACAGGGCGCGGGGCGGAACTGGGCGTCTTGTTTCGTAAAGGGACTGCCTTGCAGGTGCTGGACAAGGTCAAGATCGTCGCCTTTGACAAAACAGGGACATTGACCGAAGGGCGTCCGGTGCTGACCGATTTGCAGACTGTCGGGGATTGGACCAAGGCACAGGCACTGGGCTTCGCTGCAGCTCTGGAACAGCATTCCGAGCATCCAGTCGCCCGAGCCATTCTGTCAGAAGCGACTGCGCAGGGTATCGAGATTCCGACAGCTACGGATTTTGCGTCGCTCACTGGTCTGGGCGTGTCGGGGTTCGTGGATCAGCGCAAAGTTTTGCTTGGGGCCGCTCGCCTCATGACACAGGAAGGCGTGGACATAGCGCCGTTGTCCGACCTAGCCGATGCGCTGGCTGCCAAAGCGCGCAGCCCGTTATTTCTGGCAGTTGATGGCCAGTTGGTCGGCCTTGTCGCTGTTGCAGACCAAATCAAGAAAGGGGCGCGGGATATGGTTGCGGCCCTCAAGGCGCGCGGTATCCACGTCACAATGATATCTGGGGATGCGCGGGCCGCCGCGATGGCAGTGGGCAGTGACCTTGGGATCGAGGATGTGGTGGCCGAAGTCATGCCGGACGGGAAGGTCAGGGCGCTGGAGCAGTTGCGAGACAGTAGCTCTGGGCCGCTGGCCTTTGTCGGGGATGGCATCAATGATGCACCGGCGCTGGCCAAGGCGGATGTGGGTATTGCCATCGGTTCGGGCACGGATATCGCTGTCGAGACAGCAGATGTCGTCCTTATGTCCAGCGCGCCCTCAGCTGTCTTGACAGCACTTGACGTGTCCTCTCGGACAATGCGCAATATTCGCCAGAACCTTTTCTGGGCCTTTGCCTATAATACGGCGCTCATACCTGTGGCAGCCGGGGTCCTGTTTCCGGCCTTTGGCATCTTGCTGTCGCCAATGCTGGCAGCAGGCGCAATGGCACTCAGCTCTGTTTGTGTTGTGTCGAATGCACTCCGCCTGCGTCGGATGACGCCTGTCGATCTGGGGAAGGTGCGCGCATGAACATTTCGGAAGTCGGGAAAAAGGCAGGACTGCCGCCCAAAACAATCCGGTTCTATGAAGAGATCGGACTGATCAACCCAAGGCGCGAAGCGAATGGATATCGGGTCTTTTCCGAGCCAGACCTTCATCGGCTTGCGTTTCTGCGCCGTGCGCGTGCCTTGGGATTTTCAGTGGAAGAATGCCGTCAACTCCTTGCGCTTTACCATGACGAGACGCGCGCAAGCGCTGATGTGAAGGCGCTTGCGCGCGAACACCTCGCGCGGATTGATGCCCAGTTAGAAGAGTTGCGGCAGATGCGCTCGACGCTGGTCGATCTGATAGACGCCTGTGCCGGCGACAATCGACCGGATTGCCCGATCCTGAGAGATCTGGCGCGATAGAGTCCGCAGACACAGATGCCCGTATCGCGCCGTCGGGTGAGGATATGATGATCGCGAAGCGTACCTGCGGCCGTTCGGTCAACAATCGAAACGCGCCTTATGTTCAGGCAGGAGCCAAGGTCACTTCCGACACGTTTTTCTTCTTGGTCATCGTAGGCTTGCGGGGCGTGTTGGATGGTTTCAACACCGCTTTCATCGCTTCTGCTTCGCGCGCAAGGGCCGTGCAATCTTCATGCGGAATTTTTTCGGCAAATGCGCCAAGCATGCGGATATAGGCTTCCTGTTGCTGCTTGAACACTTTCATCCACATGACGGTGCCTTGCATCCAGAATGTTATCGGGTCGAACATTGTCGTCTCCTCCCATAGTTGCCTCGGCCTGCAAGATTTGCGCCAGAGCTTGTCAGTCTGATTGCGGTCCCGTCAATCATAAACCATTGCGCGTAACAGCGATTTGACACGGCGCAATAAGCTGAGTGTTCAAGTGTTTCAACGCTCATAATCAGATTACGGAACCCATAAGGAAAGATACTGTCCCAGCGATGATGATGTCAAAGCGACAAGCGTCAATGCCGGAGAAATCGGCACAAAAGCCCGGTTTAGGCGTTTGATCGATACCTATTTCATCAGTTTTGGAATGCTGCAGGAACAAAAGAGCGCTGCCTGCGTGTCGGGTCTGTGCTGATCATTTACCGGATGATGATTTCATCCGGGCGCGCCAGTCCCAGAACATCGCGCGCGCGTTCATCAAGCAGATCCAGATCAAGAAAGTCATCCGAAAGACGACGTGTGCGGTTTTCCACTTCTGCAAGATCTTGATTTATGCGGTCGCGCTCTGCGCGGAGGAGGTTGATCTCGGCTTCAATCTGGACGCGATTAAACACCCCGTAAGCCCCCTGCACTGCAGCAAAGGTGAAGTACAATCCAAGGACTGCGGCGGTCCCGAAATAGAACAAAGGCCCGATTGCTGGTCTGGTGCGCTTCATGTTATCTGCCTGCCCAACAGCGCCATTCTGTGGGCGCTTGGCGCTAAGATGCCACAAGCGCGCGGCTAAGGGAATCCCGAAATTCAAATGCAACATGATGCTGCTTATGGGTCTCAAACCTTAACGCAAGGAATGTGAATTCAAGCGATAGATCTGATCAGCACCAACACCTGAGGCTGGCGAATTGCTGGAATGTTGATGACTATGCCAGGAAAATACCCAGCACCACCAGCATCAAGCCGAGTGTGGAAACCGCCAGCGCCGCAAAGTTGATCACCACCGCCTTTTGCATGCGCTTGCGCATTTCACCATCGTCCAGCGTCATGCGCCTCAGTTTCAGGACATGAATTATGCACCAGCCCAAGCCAGCGACCCCTGCCAGCGATATCGCTGCGCCAATCCAGATCAGAATATCCATATCCACTTACTGCTTGTTCAAGGCTGCAACACCGGGAAGGGTCTTGCCCTCCATCCATTCAAGGAATGCACCACCTGCTGTTGAAACATAGGTGAAATCAGCGGCAACACCAGCCTTGTTAAGGGCAGATACCGTGTCCCCGCCGCCAGCCACAGAAACCAATGATCCGGCAGCAGTCAATCGCGCGGCTTCGCGGGCTGCCGCATTGGTTGCCGTGTCAAACGGAGAGATTTCAAAAGCACCAATTGGCCCATTCCAGACCAGCGTATGGCAAGCCTGCAGCACCTGTGTGATTGCTGCGACTGTCGCCGGACCAGCGTCCAGGATCATGGCATCGACCGGACATTGGTCAGCAGGCAGTGTCTCATGCGCAGCCCCTGCCGCGAACTCACGCGCCACGACGATATCGGCAGGAAGATGGATCTTGCACCCGGCGGCGTTGGCGCGCTCAAGAATCTCTCGCGCAGTGTCTGCCATGTCGCGTTCAGCCAGTGAAGAACCGATCTCCAGATCCTGCGCGGCCAAGAACGTATTGGCCATGCCCCCCCCGATAACAAGATGATCGACGCGAGTGATCAGGTTGGACAACAATTCAAGCTTGGTTGAAACCTTCGCGCCACCAACCACGGCGGCAACCGGCCGGTTGGGTGACCCCAGGGCTGCGTCAAGGGCTTTGAGTTCCGCTTCCATGAGCCGCCCGGCACAGGCTGGCAAAAGCCGGGCAAGCCCTTCTGTCGAAGCATGCGCACGATGCGCGGCAGAAAAAGCGTCATTCACGAAGATATCCCCAAGCGCCGCCATCGACGCGGCAAGAAGCTTGTCATTCTTTTCTTCGCCCTCGTGGAACCTTGTATTCTCCAGCAGCGCCACATCTCCCGCATTCATTGCGGCGACGACGCGCTTTGCCGGGCCACCGATACAGTTATCAGCAAAGGCGACTGGCACCCCAAGCGCGGCTTCCAAGGCCGGACGGATCTGTGCCAATGACATTTCGGGATCTGGCTGACCTTTCGGGCGCCCGAAATGCGCAAGCAGGACAACCTTGCCGCCAGCCTTGGTGATATGTTGGATCGTCGGAAGGATCCGCTCGATTCGAGTGGTATCGCTGACCTGCCCGTTCGAGAGCGGCACATTGATATCCACACGCACAAGCGCCGTCTTGCCGGCGAAAACCATATCATCAAGTGTCTTGAACGCCATAGCCTGAGTCCCCGGTGAACATTTGACCGCTATGTGGCGCGAAACCGGGGGGCGGGTCAATGGTGGTAGGTCTGCGAAGGGGGTTTTCCTGCTGGGCGCCACGCAGTAGGGTACACCCTGAACCAAGACAAGGAGAGCGGCGCATGGCCGAAATAAAAGACCTTGAAAACACCATCCTGATGGAGCTGACCTCGGGGACCGTCATCATCGAACTGTTGCCGGATATCGCACCGGGCCACTGCGCGCGGATGAAGGACCTCGCGCGCGCGGGTGCCTATGATAATGTTGTTTTCCACCGTGTGATCGAAGGGTTCATGGCGCAAACCGGTGATGTAGCCAACGGCAACACAGAAGCGAATTACAATCCCGGTCGCGCCGGCACGGGTGGGTCTGACCTGCCTGATCTTAAAGCCGAATTTTCAGGCATTCCGCATGACCGTGGTACACTGGGCGCGGCACGTTCTGCCAATCCGGACAGTGCCAACAGCCAGTTCTTCATCAATTTTTCGGACAATCACTTCCTGAACCGCCAATACACTGTCTATGGACGTGTTATCTCTGGCATGGAACATGTCGACAAGATCGTTCGCGGTGAACCGCCAGCAAACCCGGACAAGATGCTGAGTGTAAAGGTGGCCGCTGATGCGTGACAAGGCAATTTTTGGGGGTCTCTTCCTGCTTGGGGTCGGTATTCTGGGGGCGTCATGGTTCAATCTGATGAGCGTCAGCGCCGATACAACCGTTCCAGATGATCATTCCGGCCCTGTCATGGTCATTGCAGTCGAAGGCGTCGCCAATGGCGAGATGCGAATCGCGCTGCGCGACGATCTCGCCCCGAACCATGTCGAACAGATCGTCACCCTCGCAGAACGAGGTGATTATGATGGTGTCGTGTTTCATCGTGTGATCGAAGGCTTCATGGCGCAGACCGGCGATGTCGAACATGGGCGAGTGGACGGAAACCCGGCGCGCTGGGGAACCGGAGGGTCGGATCTTCCCAATCTTCAGGCGGAATTCAGCGCGCAATCCTTCGAGCGTGGTGTCGTCGGCATGGCTCGATCGCAAAGCCCGAATAGTGCCAACAGTCAGTTCTTTATCATGTTTGCACCTGCCCCCCATCTGGATGGGCAGTACACTGTGATCGGTCAAATGATTGATGGCTATGAGGTGCTGGACACAATCAAGCGCGGGACTGGTGGAAATGGTGCCGTTATCGGAGAGCCAGACCGAATGACGCGCGTGACTATCGAGTGATAACAAAAAGGCCGGAGCACTTGAATGCTCCGGCCTTGACAGGGGTGGTTTGGCTCAGAGCAATCAGTCGTCCGAATGCGCCTCGACAAAGCGCGCATCGATCAACGCAGCCAGTTCAGGGTCTGCGGCTGCAGCCTCGCCAATCGCAATATATTCGTCCACAGTGATCCCTGGGGAATTCTCGACGACTTCAAGGATCGCCATGTCGGCTTCCTGTACCAGTTGCATCTGCTCTTCCTCGTCAGTCACGGCTTCCAGCTGGGCGATGTACTGTTCACGCGTCTCTGCCACTGCAAGTGCGGCGACAATGAACGCATCAATCTTGCCTTCTTCCGAAGCGATCTCTGCACCTGCCTGTGGGTCCATCTGAACCTGAGCGGCACCTTGCGAAACAAGAATTGGCGCGGTCGCCATTGTCGCTGCAAGAAGTGTCGTGCCCAGAAGACGATTCAGTTTCATTAGGTTCTCCAGTCTGTCCTGTTCATGTCGCGACGTGGGCGAATGCCCCCGCGCCTGCAGAAGACCTATGAAGCCTGATGTGACATTGCAAATGCATCGGCATTTTTTCGCTTGGACCACAGTGGCCCGCGCGCCAGATCGTCGTTATCGACCCAGTTCCTTTATGCCTCGCGACAGCCCCTCAAGCGTCATCGGAACCATACTGCCCTCGAATATCTTCGAGATCATGTTGATGGATTGGATATATTGCCAATGCGGTTCTGGGGTCGGGTTGATCCAGAGATGATCTGGCCATTGAGCACAGGCGCGGTTGAGCCAGACCTCTCCGGCCTCTTCGTTCCAGTGTTCATTGGCACCTCCTGGCCAGAGCACCTCATAGGGCGACATTGCGGCATCGCCGACAAAAATACATTTCCAGTCGTTGCCATAGCTGCGCAGTACGTCCCATGTCGAGATCCGGTCGGTCCAGCGACGGGAATTGTCACGCCAGACAAATTCATACAGGCAGTTGTGAAAGTAAAAATGTTCCAAATGCTTGAACTCGGCGCGGGCGGCGCTGAATAATTCTTCCAACGCGCGGATATGGTCATCCATGGACCCACCGATATCCAGAAATAACAATACCTTGACTGCGTTTCTTCGTTCTGGCCGCGTTCGCACATCCAGCCAGCCCTGTTCTGCTGTGGCGCGAATTGTGCTGTCAAGATCAAGCTCTTCTGTCGCCCCGTCGCGCGCCCATTTCCGCAGTTGTTTCAGTGCCAGCTTGATATTGCGCGTGCCCAGTTCGACCGTGTCATCCAGATTGCGAAATTCACGTTTGTCCCATACCTTTACGGCCTTGCGGTGGCGTGATCCCTCTTGCCCGATACGGACACCTTCGGGGTTGTAGCCATAGGCTCCGAACGGCGATGTGCCCGCAGTTCCGATCCATTTATTGCCGCCCTGATGACGCTCTTGCTGATCGCGAAGTCGTTGTTTCAACGTCTCCATCAACGCGTCAAAGCCGCCCAGCGCCGCGATTTCCGCGCGTTCCTCTTCGTTCAGGTGCTTTTCCGCCATTTTTTCCAGCCAGTCTCGCGGCAGGTCGACGGATTCCAGAACCTGATCCAGAGAAATGTTCTCGACACCTTTGAAACTTAGAGAAAAAGCGCGGTCGAACCGGTCCAGATGACGTTCATCCTTGACCATCGCTGTCCGCGCCAGAAAATAAAAACCCTCAATGTCATACGTGACCACCCCTGCATTCACCGCTTCCAGAAACCCCAGATATTCCCGCAGCGTCACCGGCACGGCGTGATCTCGCAATGACTGGAAAAAGGGTAGAAACATGGGTGTCAGAGTATCCGCTCTAGGCCAATGGTTACAAAAAGTCCGATAAGTGCGCCGAGAATTGCGCCAACAGCGGCGAATTGGGCAATATCCTTGCGATCTCCATTTCGTTGTCGTGCCGATCGCGCCCCCCAGAGTGCCCCCGCGACAAAGCCAAAAATGACGATCATTGTCCTGTTTTCCTTTTGTTAGTCAGAGCGGAGGGCCGCGATTTCCGATCGGCGATCATCTGCCGCCTGCTGAGATCCAAACCCGAAAATGGCGAATGGGACGGCATCGCGCCGCAAGCTCTCGGCTTCGGCAAGCTGTCCCATACCTTCGAGTGCTTCGGCGCGCAACAGCATGAGAGAGGCCAGAAGCGCGCCATTCTCACTGCGCTGCGCAGGTTCGATCGCCGATTGCGTCAGTCGTAACACCAGTGCGTTCTGCCCGGCACCAAGTGCCTGTGCTGCAAGATGCAGGTTTACATGCGCGCGCGGGACGGCGCCGCCCGGACGCGCGCCGTAGAGCGCCGAAGCCTGGGCAAGTGCGTCAAGTGCCGCAATACCCTGACCAGGTGGCGCGAAACGGGCAGCAAGGAACAGGCTGAAGGCCAATCGCTCATCCTGCCATCCTTGCGCCGCGGCGATACTCAACGCGCTTTGTGCCCTTCGGAAACTGGTTCTTCGGTGAGAGGCACTCAGCGCGCCCTCAATCGCATCGACCCATGCGCGCGGTGTGGGTGTCGGGTCAAGCGGCAAGCCATTGTTGCCTGCGCCGCGCGGATTGAGTTCTGCAAGGATGGCTGGCAACCGCGCGGCAACCTCGTCACGGCGCATCCCTGGTTGCAAGGCGGGGTGGTGCCATACCCGTAAGACAAGCATGTCAAACCCGGTCAGAGAGGTCTGGAAATTGTCGTCGTTCCAGACTGTCTCGCCGATGCGATACAGGTCATTGAGGGGCCCAAGTGCCTGTGCAACCTCTTCGTGCAGGCAGTCTCGCATTTCCTGCACGGTGCTGTCTGCGGGGGCGATCACAAGCGCTTTTTCACGTTGGACGACCTCTACCCAGTCGAGCGCACGTGCCCGCGGCGCTGCCCTGAAGGCGTCCCAGCTCGACACATTCGGGAGCACGAAACAAGATGCCCCCGGCACCAGCCGTTGCATTGTGGATTGCGGCACGAATTCGACAACAATTTGTGCAGGTCCCGTCGTCACACGCCGAATATCCAGCCGAGCCTCAGTGCGCATCCTTGCCAGAAGCCGCTCTGTCTCGATCACGGCAAGGGGCGGGATCTGTCCGGTCAAGCGCAGCGTCACTGGCCCTTCAAACCGTGAAAAGACCGGAATCTCGCGCCCTGATTCCAGTCGAAACCCAAGTGCGAGGATGTCTTGCGCAATTTGTGCGTTGCTGCGTTCCGGTGCTAAAGGGCGGGGGGGGCCGAATAGCGCAGCGGAACTGATCGCACGAGACTGAACCGACAGATCGGCAGGAGCGCGGGGCGCGATCGGGGCACTGCACGCGACAAGACTGAGCAGGCAGCCAAAGGCAAATGCGACCCTCATGTGACGCGCATGTATTTGAGAAACGGCGTAACCTGTCCGACCGAGTCATACAGTTTGCGCGCAGTGTGGTTGAAATCTTGTGTCATCCAGTAGACGTTGGGAACGCCCCTGGCATCGGCGGCCTGATAGACTGACATGATCAGGGCGCGTCCTGCACCGGTCCCGCGTGCCATCGGCACTACAAAAAGATCCTGCAAATAGCAGATTCCCTCTGCTCGCCAACAATGCGCATGAAACAAAAAGTGCACAAGTCCAATGATCCGTCCATCGCGCACTGCCAGCAAACAGCGCGGATGATGCGGATCGTCTTTGAAAAATGCAGTGAAAGTTGCGTCATAGACCGAGTCATCGACGATGGTTTCGTAGAACGCCAGATAGTCGCGCCACAGATCAGCCCAGACCGATCTGTCCGCAGCGTCAACCGCACGTATTGTAACGCTACCAGTGTCCATATGCGCTAACGCCCCCCTCTGCGCGCCATGAAGGCAAGCCGTTCGAACAGATGCACGTCCTGTTCGTTCTTTAACAGTGCGCCATGCAATCTGGGCAGGGCATTCGGCCCCTCGCGGCGCAGATCTTCCGGTGAAAGATCTTCTGCAAGCAACAGCTTCAGCCAATCCAGGACCTCTGACGTAGAGGGCTTTTTCTTCAGGCCCGGAGTCTCTCGCAATTCGTAAAACTGTGTCAGGGCAGTTGTCAGAAGTGCTGGTTTGATGGATGGAAAATGAACCTCGACGATAGCCTTCAGGGTGTCCGGGTCGGGGAACCGGATATAATGAAAGAAACAGCGCCTGAGAAAGGCATCGGGCAGGTCTTTTTCATTGTTTGA